>CAZFCG010000008.1:10781-13194 GCA_964517595.1 uncultured Geobacter sp.
GTTAAAGATGACCTGAAGAAGAGAGCAAGATGCCCATGTTATTTGTTTACAGTTCCTTACTCCACCTCGTCCACATCCCTGGATGAGAGAACGGAAAGGGGCTCGGCGGCGGTGACGTCAAAGCCTGCCCGCGCATGTCCGTCCTTTTCCTTGATGAGGAGCCAGTTGTTGGCCCTGCCGCCCCAGCGGGTCCTCACCAAGGCGAATCCGCCATTGAGTTTTCCCCCTGAGATCCGGATCTTCGCCGCCCCCTTCTCCAGCATCCCGGAAAAGGTCTCCCCTTCCACCGCAGGCTCAAAGGTCCCCCGGTCCCAGACAATGACGCTGCCCGCGCCGTATTCCCCCTCCGGGATCCTCCCCTCGAAAGAGGCGTAATCCAGAGGATGATCCTCCACCTCCACGGCAAGGCGTTTGTCTGAGGGGTCCAGGCTCGGCCCTTTGGGCACGGCCCAGCTCTTCAGCACTCCGCCGTCCTCCAGGCGCAGGTCGTAGTGGAGATTGCGGGCATGGTGTTTCTGGATCACATAGAGACGAGGCCCCTCCCCTTGTTCCGAGACCGCGCCCGGATCTCCCGGCGGCTCCGGCGTGCGGCTGAAGTCCCGCTTGTCGTGGTATTTCCCCAGTGACATGGCCTGTTCCCTCCAGGGCGCGGCCGGCTTTTTCGGTCTCGGCTTTGTCATGGGCGCCGTCCCTCCGCTACAGACCGGCCATCTCCCTCCCCGCCCGCAGCAGTTCCTCCACCGTCCCGGGGTCCCCGGCCTCGCTGTAGAGCCGCAGCACCGGCTCGGTGCCGGAAGGCCGGATGAGGAGCCAGGCGCCGTCGGCAAAGAGGTATTTGAAACCGTCCCGGAAATTCTCCCCCGCCACCGGCCGGGAGGCGATGGTCCGCGCCCCGCCGGCGCGCAGCTTTTCAATGAGCCGCTCCTTGGCCCCGTTGTCGATGGGAAGGTCGATGCGCCGGTAGGAAAAATGGCCTATCTCGTCCATGGTCTCTTCCAGCAGCCTCCGCAGCCCCTTGCCGGACATGGCCACGGCCTCCAGCAGGAGGAGTCCCAGGAGGATTCCGTCCCGTTCAGGGATATGCCCCTTCACCCCGAGCCCGCCCGACTCCTCACCGCCCATGAGGATGTCGTGGTCCAGCATCAGCTCACAGATATGCTTGAAGCCGATGGGGGTCTCATACAGTTCCAGTCCGAACTTCCCGCTCAGCAGGTCCACCATGCGGGTGGTGGACACGGTCTTCACCACGCCGCCCCTCATGCCGCGCCGCTCTAGGAGATGCCTCAGGACAACGGTGAATATCCTGTGGGAGGAGAAGAACTCGCCCGTCTCATCCACCGCGCCGATGCGGTCCGCGTCGCCGTCCAGGGCCAGGCCGACGCGGTATCGGCCGCTCTCCAGCAGACCGGAGAGCTCCTCCAGATGCTCCGGCGTCGGCTCGGGCGGGCGGCCCTGGAAACCGGGATTTTCCTCGGAATGGATCTCGGTTGTTCCCGGCAGCAGAAGAGGGAAGAACCCGCTCCCCGCGCCGAACATGGGGTCCACCACCGCCGGGATCGCTGCGGAGCGGATAAGCTCCAGGTCCACATAACGGGCCAACTGGCGGCGGTAGGGCTCTCCGGCATCGAACAGCTCCACCATTCCGTCGCGCAGGGCGGTATCCAGGGGAGTCTCCCTGATCACGCGGCCGTCCGCCTGGTTGCGCGCCACGATCTCCTCCACCACCTTCGTGGTGGAAGGGCGGGCGGAGCCGCCGAAGAACTCCTTGATCTTGAAACCGTTGTACTCGGGAGGATTGTGGCTGGCGGTGATCATGATCCCGCCCCCTGCGCCCCGCTCCTTCACCGCCCAGGAGACCGCCGGAGTGGGCGCGTATCCGTCGGTAAGGAAGACGCGGATGCCGTTGCCGGCCGCCACTTCGGCGGCTCGCTCGGCAAAGCGGCGGGAGAGGAAGCGACGGTCATGGCCGATTACCAGCCCTTTTTCCGCGAGCCCCTGCTCCATGAAATAGTCCATGGTGGCCTGGGCCACCAGGGAAAGGTTGTCGAATGTGAACTCGCGGGCGATAACCCCGCGCCAGCCGTCGGTGCCGAAACGTATCCGCACGAAAAACCTCCTGATTGAGCCTCTTGCAAAAGCGCTGAAAAAACTTCCCTTCTCCCTAGCCCTCTCCCACCAGGGGGAGAGGGGACTTCTTTGACATTTGCATGAGATTCGATTGCTTTCATTTACAAATAAACCCCGCTCCAATGAGCGGGCCGGGGGAAGGGGAATTCTCCGTCAGGCGAGGCGGGATTGTCAATGATTTGTTCAAGGGGCGCAGACACGCCCGTAAAACCGTTATTGAATGAGCATCTTGCAAATCGTCCCCTCTCCCCTGTTGGGAGAGGGATAGGGAGAGGGGGAAAGGCGC
>CAZFCG010000008.1:13252-64860 GCA_964517595.1 uncultured Geobacter sp.
ATCAAGGGAGGGGGAGTATTTTCGACACTTTTGCAAGAGTCTCGAATGGTTTGCGTTACAAGGGATTCGTTCATGCTGCCAGCGCGGAATCCCTCCAGATCCAGAGACACATAGGTAAAGCCGGAGGATTTGAAGAAGGAAACCAGGGATTGGCGCACGGCCGGTTCCAGGATGCGGGGCATTTCTTCGGTTCCGACCTCCACGCGAGCCGTGTCGCCGTGGAATCTGACCCTGGGGGAGAGGAACCCCCGCGCCCGCAGAAACTCCTCGCAGCGCTCCAGCATGGCGAGCCTTTCAGCCGTGATCTCCGCACCGTAGGGGAAGCGGGTGGCAAGACAGGGACGGGCCGGCTTGTCCCATGAAGGGAGACCCAGTTGGCGGCTGAGGCGGCGGATTTCGACCTTTGTCAGCCCGCACTCCCGGAGGGGGCTGAGGATTCCCAGTTCCTTCAGGGCGCGCAGCCCCGGCCGGTAATCGTCCAGATCGTCCAGGTTGCTCCCGTCCGCCACATGCGCCAGCCCCAGTTCCCCGGCCTTTTCCAGGAAGAGACGGAACAGCTCCCTCTTGCAAAGGTAGCAGCGGTCAGGGGGGTTGGCGCTGAAGCCGGGGATGATGAGTTCGCGGAAATGGATAAGGATACGGGGGGCGCCCATCCGTTCCGCCAGTTCATCCGCCTCCCGCTGGTCGGAGGCCGGAAAAAGGGGAGAAACGGCGGTTACGGCCAAGGCCCGGTCCCCCAGGGTATCGCGGGCGACCCGGAGGAGGAGGGTGGAATCGACCCCGCCGGAAAAGGCCACCAGAACGGAGTCCAGTCCGGCCAGCAGGCTTCGCAGCCTGTCGTATTTTTGTTGAACAGGGTCCATGGGCGCCGCCGGCAGGCCGGAAAAGGGTCAGTCGAAGATTCCGGTGGAAAGGTATCTCTCGCCGGTGTCGCACATGACGGTCACCACGTTCTTCCCTTTTCCCAGCCTGCGCGCCAGTTGGAGCGCGCCGAAGAAGTTGGCGCCGGCCGAGATGCCCACGAGCATCCCCTCGATCCTGGCCAGCTTGCGGGCCGCCTCGAAGGCGTCCTCGTTCCTTACACGGATCACCTCGTCGTAGATGGCGGTATTCAGGACATCGGGGATGAAACCCGCGCCTATGCCCTGTATCTTGTGGGGTCCGGGCGTGCCCCCCGAGAGGACCGGCGAGTCGTCCGGCTCAACCGCGGCGATATGGATGTCCGGGTTGTGTGCGCGCAGCGTTTCGCCGACGCCGGTGAGGGTGCCGCCGGTTCCGACGCCCGCGACAAAGCCGTCGATGGAGAGGCCGGCCATGGCGGATACTATCTCGGGACCAGTGGTCCCGCGATGGGCCTCGGGGTTGGCCGGGTTCTTGAACTGCTGGGGCATGTAATAATCGTGGGCCGCCGCCAGTTCCTCCGCCTTCAGCACCGCGCCCCTCATTCCCTGGCCGCCGGGGGTAAGGATCAGGTCCGCGCCGTAGGCGGCCAGGAGCCTTCTGCGTTCCACTGACATGGTATCGGGCATGGTGAGGATCAGCTTGTACCCCTTCACCGCGCACACCATGGAAAGTCCGATGCCGGTGTTGCCGCTGGTGGGTTCGATGACCGTGGCCCCCGGACTCAGCGCGCCTTCCCGTTCCGCGGCCTCGATCATGGCCAGACAGATGCGGTCCTTGACGCTCCCTCCGGGATTTTTCGATTCCATCTTGACGTGGATGGCCGCCGCGCCATCTTCCTGAAGCCTGGTGATCCGCACCAGCGGGGTGGCCCCTATGCCCGCCAGCACTGTTCCCGCTTCCTGTTCAGCGCCCACGCTGATACTCTTCTTCGGCATGATTGCCTCCTCCGGCCGTTGACGGCGCATCCTGCTGAACGCAGCGCCCGGCTGATCCTCTCAGATATAATAGTTGAAACGGTGGTCCTGTTCCCGCCTTATTCCCAGGTCGCTACCCTGCTCGCAGAGGTTTTTCAGGGTGATTCCGGAAAAAAGTTCGTTGAGCCTTTCCCCGGCGGTCCTCCACACCGTCTGGGTCACGCAGCTCCCGTCAAATTCGCACTGGCCCTTGTCTTTCTTCTTTCCGGAGGCGCACTCCACCAGAAGGGTATCGCCCTCGGCAGCTTCGAGAATTTCCCGCACGGTTATCTCTTCCGGCTTCCGTGCAAGGCAGTATCCACCCTGGGGACCCCGTTTGCTTTTAAGAATACCCGCTTTCTTGAAGCTTTGAAAGATCTGCTCCAGATACCGGGGGGAGATATCCTGTCTGCGGGAAATATCCTTGATCTGACATGGGAGGGTTCCACAATTGTAGGCCATGTCGAAAAGGGCGCGCAATCCATAACGGCTCTTGGTGGAAAGTCTCATGACGATAACTCCTTGCTCGAAAAAACATCCTCCTTATCCAGGCAAACAACACCTTTCTTATAAGGTATGCCTATTATTCCTGTCAAGAACACATCTTGCCAGAAGATTAATTCTTCATGATGACGGTGGAGTTTTGCGGTGTCTTTCCCGGCATTGCCCTGACGGTGATTATCTGTTAGCATCCGCGGAAACAGTAGTGAATGGAGGTTTCAATGAAAAAGCTGATACAGAAGGGAACCTGGCTGTTTCCGGTCCCGACGGCCATGGTTTCGTGCGCCGGCCCGGACAGCGCGCCCAACATCATTACCATCGCCTGGACAGGCGTGGTGTGCTCCGAACCGCCCATACTGAGCGTCTCCATCCGCCCCGGCCGCCATTCCCACGGGCTGATAAGGGAGTCGGGCGAATTCGTGGTGAACATCCCGCGGGAGGACCAGTTGCGCAAGCTGGATTTCTGCGGGGTCAAAAGCGGCAGGGACACGGACAAGTTCGCCGAACTGGGGCTTACGCCCATGCCCGGAACCGAGGTCAAGGCACCCCTTGTCAAGGAGTGCCCGGTGAACCTGGAGTGCCGGGTCATAGATATCAAGAGCCTGGGCGTCCACGACCTGTTTCTCGGGGAGATCGTGGCGGCCCACATGGACGAAGAGGTGATGAACGACAAGGGCGCCGTGGATATCGGGAAGCTGAGGCCCATCACCTACTGCCCCCAGGCTGCCCAGTACTGGAGCCTGAAGGAGGCCATCGGAACCTACGGCTTCACCGGCGGCAGGATCTGATCCCTGAAAAATCAAACCAGGGCCAAGAGAAAAGGAGTGTGTATGGAAACAATCAGGATCATGCCGTGCCTGGACATGAAGGACGGCCGCGTTGTAAAGGGCGTGAATTTCGTGAATCTCAAGGACGCGGGCGACCCGGTGGAAAACGCCAGGTTCTACGAAAGCGAGGGCGCGGATGAACTGGCGATGCTGGATATCGCCGCTACCCTTGAAAACAGGAAGACACGCCTGGAATGGGTGAAGAACGTCGCCTCCGTCATCACCATTCCTTTGACGGTAGGAGGCGGAATCGCGAGTCTCGGGGATATCCGGGACACCCTCGCCGCCGGCGCCTCGAAGGTATCCATGAACAGCGCCGCGGTGAAAGACCCGTCCCTGGTGAAAAGCGCCGCCCGGGAGTTCGGTTCCCAATGCATTACCGTAGCCGTGGACGCGAGAAGGAACGCGGCCATGCCGTCCGGGTTCGAACTGGTGGTTTCCGGCGGAACGAAGCCGGTTGGCAGGGACGCGGTTTCCTGGGCAAGGGAGTGCCAGGATCTGGGCGCCGGAGTAATTCTGCCCACCAGCATGGACGGCGACGGCACCCTGGCCGGTTACGATATCGAATTCACGAAGGCCATCTCGGACGCGGTCACCGTGCCGGTAGTCGCGTCCGGCGGCGCCGGGACCCTCGAACATTTCTACGACGGAGCGGTAAAAGGCGGGGCGCGGGTCCTGCTGGCGGCGTCGGTATTCCATTTCCGGACCTTCAGCATCCGCCAGGTCAAGGAATATCTCCAGGGCCGCGGACTGCCGGTGTCCATTTGAGGATGAAGACTATTCCCTGACTATCTCACCATCCAGGACCCGGAACGATTCGCCGAATCTGTTGGTCCACTGGTCCCCTTCCAGAAGAGGGAAGGGGACCTCCCTCCCGCCGAGAAAGACCTCCTCGCTCCCCAGATAGCCAAACCATTCCAGGTTGCCGTTCATCCATATCCTGGTCTTCAGTTCCACAGGCGCCTCCATTTACGAACATACCCGGCATGCGCTCAGCCTGGAGAGGGTTGCTTCACTTCACCAGCCCTCTTCCCTCACCACGGCAATGTTCTTCCATTTTCCACTTCGATAACGCAGATAAAACAGCCCGCTGAAACAGAGGAGAGAAACAATGAGCGTCAGCCAGGCCGACTGGGGCGTAAACTCCAGCACCCTGAGGAACAGGAACAGCGTCGGCGCCAGCAGCCAGTGTAAGGCCACCGAGGCGCACATGGCCCAGAAGGTATCGCCCGCGCCTCGCAGCGCCCCGCTGTAGACAAGCATCACCGCATCGGCCAGGACATAGAATGCGGCCAGTCGAAGCATGGTTGTCGCCAGGGGGGTGGCCTGGTCGAATATGGGATCGGCCTGCCCGGGTTCGAACACCGACACCAGTTCCCCCGGCAGGGAAACGAAGAGGACGAGTATCATCAAAGAATAGGCGCAGGCCATCTTCAGCCCGGAACGGGTGGCGCGCTCGGCGATATCGGGCCTTCCGGCCCCCACATATCGGCCCACCAGGCTTACCACGCCTATCTGGATCCCCAGCAGAGGCACGAAGGAAACCAGGTCCCAGTTAAAGACGATGGTCACTGCCGTAGCCGTGACCGGGCCGTGGCCATGAAAGATCATGATCATCACGGTAAACGCCAGCAGATTGAGGAACATCTCCATGCCGGCCGGAGAACCGTAGCGCAGAAGCTTGGCCATGACCTCGCGGTTGAAGCGCAACGCGGACATGACCTTATATTCCAGTCGATTGCCGCGTCCAAGGTAGGCGGACAGCAGCACCAGAAAAGCGCAGAAGCTGCCTATCAGGGTCCCGAAGGCCGCGCCGCGAATGCCGAGGGCCGGGAGTCCGAGCCTGCCGAAAATCAGCACATAGTTGGCCGCGACGTTTACCAGCATGGCCACCATGGCTGAAACCATGACCACGCGGGTCCGCCCGATACCGGAAAAGAAACAGCTCAGGCAGTTGCGCAGCATAACGAGGACAGCCCCATACAACAGGATGTCGAAATAGATACGTTGCGGTTCAAGCTGTTCCACCGGCAGGTCCATGATGCGGAACAACTGATGCGCCAGCGGTCCCAGCGTCAGGATCAGGGGCGCGGCCAACAGGGAGATGAGGACGGCCTGGCTGACAACCAGGGCGCAGACCTCCTTGCGGCCCGCGCCAAGATACTGGGCCGCCAGCGCCGTCACATAACCGGTCAGACCGATGAAGAACGTCATCATCATGAAAGCGGTCAAACCGCCGGCCATGGCGGCATTCATGGACGTCGGGCCAAGGCGCGCGAGGAACAGGCGGTCAGTGAAGATCAGGGCCGTTTCGCAGCCATGGGAGATTACCATGGGCAGGGCCAGGGCAATCATCTCCCTCAGGCCGCCCCGGCCGGGGCGGTCCATGGCGTTCATCTGTACACTTGCAGGTTTATTGTCCATTTTCCATCCACAATGCCGATGCCCGGCGCATGAGCGATATACGTCAATTACATCCGGCGCCGGCGACGTCACAGTAAAATGCTTTTCATTTCCAAAGTCAAGGTTCAGAAATATTGGGCATCTTCCAACAAATGGCCAAAAGGCAAGCCTGAACACCGCTGGAGAATAGCCGGTTGTTTCCATGGGCGGATTGGGGTAGAGTAGTCAAAAAGCATACGGAGTGGATGTTTTGCTGATTATTCTACTGGCGGATCAGGAGCGCCTTATCAAGGCCGTCACCGGCGCGGAATACAGACCCGGGGTGACGGTCCGGGTCGCCGGAGGCTTCGAGGACGCCCTTACCGGCATATCGGGAAGGGGACCTTTCTTCTTTTTTATCCAGGAAAGGCTGGGTGAGTTGTCGGGAGAGCTTATCGCGACCCGTCTCTCCGCTGAACTCAAGAGGAGGTCCGTGCGTTTTTTTCTCCTCGGCGACCCGGACGCCGCCGGGGACACCTTCCACGGGGCCGTGGACGAATCCCTCCCAGATGATGAACTGTCCGGAGAGGTCAGCGCGATTGTCTCCGCCCCCCTTCGGGAAACACGAAAGAGAAGGAGGCCGGCGAAGAGAAGTGCGCCGGACAGGACGGCAGCCGATGAGAGCGTGCCACATGAGGATTCTGGCGGCGCGCCGGACCTTCCCGTGGAAGAGGTGGACGATTACGTGCGCATCGCCTCTCCGGCCGTAACGGACGGGGAGACTCCGGCGGATGAGACGCGGGCGGAAGGCGCCCGCTTCCACGCCCTCCTGGAAAACGCCATTGCGGCCCCTGCCTCTCCGGAGGCGCCGGGGGATGAACCGCCCGGGAAAGACGATTCGCGAAGCGTGGATATTTCTCACGGGCCGCCCCCCAAGGACACCGCGAAATCCCCAAGCGCGCCGACCCTCCCGCGGATTGGGGCCCGGCGCAAGGCATGGCTGCTCCTGGCAGGGGGCCTTGCTGTGACGGCTGTCATCCTCTCGCTCTCACTCTGCCGCGCGGACAGGACAGACCTGGTCAGAAAAAGCGGCGAAACCATCGCCCCGATTCCGGCCGGAGAAGGACAGCCTATCCAGGCAGTGCCTCCGCGGGCCCGGAAAACCCTCCCCTCTTTTGTCCCGTCCGCCGCCCCAGAGCCGGGCTACGGAAAGTCCCATCCCGGATGGGAGATGTTTCGCAGCGCGGGAGCGGAGTTCCGGGTCTTCAGGGAAAAGGGCCTGATCCTGGCCATCCAGGTTCTGGATCGCGGCGGGAAAGGGCTGCCCCTGGAACTTTTCACCTCAGCGCTTGCGGAGATTGCCGGAACCCCCGATTATGTGGTCGAGTCAGTGGAGCGCAAGGGGGGATTTGTCATTGAAAAGGGTCGCCTGAAAAACGGGGTGGGCGTCCTGATCTATCGCAGGGAGCCCGGCCGCAGGTTGACAGGTTTTGTCTTTGATTTCCGCTGAAAAATTACGGAAAACGGGGTATCAGACCATGAAAATGAACATTGCCTCCAGGCTGTGGAGGGACCCGCTTTCATATGGCGTAGCCGCCGCGGCCGTCTTTTTCCTCATATCCATCTCCTGCGCCGGTCAGTCCTGGTGCGCGGAACAGTCGTTCGAACTGGACCTGTCCGAACTGGAAAAAAAAGCTCCCGCAGCGGAGAAACCGTCGCGGAACACGGGACGGCAGGTCAAAAAGAAGGTAAAAAAGGCTGCCGGGAAAAAGCATGCGGCCCCCGCCCCCCCGACAGCCGAAGATCTGCGGGGAGAATTCATGAATTATACGATCCGGCCGAATGACCATATCTACAAGGTACTGACCACCCGCTTCGGTCTCACCTCGGAGAGGGCCGAGGCCCTGATTCCCCGCATCCTCAGGGTCAACGGCATCAGGAATATCAGGGGGCTGCGCATCGGCCGGACCATACGGATACCCGTGGTGGAGGGGATGTCCGTCCCTGCCGCTTCCGTGAAACCGGCCGCGCCCCCGGCGACCCCGACCGTCCCTTCTTCACCCGGACCATCGGCCGCTCCAGCAACGGTGGCGCCACCCGCGCCCTCCCCGGAGGAAGGCGGACTGGAAAAGGCGCCCGACGCTACGCCAGCCCCTTCAACGCCGGCAAAGGGATCGAAGGTGATGCCACGCTCCGTCCCCGCCGGTGAGATTGCGGCCGTAGCTGACGGTATCCTGGAAGCACTTTCCCTTCAAGTCAAAAAAAGCCACTCCATAGACGTACCCGTCGGCGGGAGCCAGGGGGGAGTTATCACCATCCCCACGGACCGCTATTTCGAGTATGACGGCAGGCGCTTCTGCATGGATTTTAGAGACGCCGGGGCCGAAGGGGCCATGCGGTCCCGCATCCTGGAGCTTTCTGGTTACCGCCACATTACCCTTGACCCGAAGGACGATTTCCGTTCGGCAACCGGGAAAATCCTGGCGGCGCTGGAGGTCCCTTCCTCATACCGCAAACACACCCTTGTCCCCGCTTCGGGAGATTCCGGCGTCCTGGAGGTAGAGGGTTATCTGCTGAAGGGCAGGGGGGCGAAGGGAGAACACATCCTCCTGACCGTTACCCCCCCGGACAAGGCGCTTTACGGTTTGATTCAGGCAGGGGAATGGGATATACAGTAGTCATTTGTATTTGAACGAAATGTTATCCGGATGCCGCAACCAACGGAACAGAAGGGAATAGGCGATGAAATTCACCAAGATGCATGGGGCTGGCAATGATTACGTATATGTGAACTGTTTCGAAGAGCGCGTCGACAACCCGGCGGAGGTGGCGCGCAAGGTATCCAACCGCAACTTCGGCATCGGTTCCGACGGGCTGATACTGATCATGCCTTCCACGGCGGCGGATGTGAGGATGCGCATGTTCAACTCCGACGGATCGGAATCGGAGATGTGCGGCAACGGTATCCGCTGCGTTGCCAAGTATGCCTACGATCACGGCATCGTGTCAAAGAAGGAGATAACCGCCGAGACCGGCGCGGGAATCCTGACACTTCAGCTGTTCACCAACAGCCATGACAAGGTGGAAAAGGTGCGCGTCAACATGGGAGAGCCGCGCCTCATCCGCTCGGAGATCCCCATGACCGGAGACGGGGCCTCGCGGGTGGTGGACGAACCCCTCAACATCCTCCATTCCACCTTTCGCATCACCTGCGTCTCCATGGGCAATCCCCACTGCATCATCTTCGTGGATGATGTGGAGAAGTTCCCGGTGGAAAAATACGGTCCGCTCATAGAAAACCACGAGATGTTCCCTCGCCGCACCAACGTGGAATTCGTGCAGGTCATTTCCGGAAACGAGGTGCGGCAGCGGACCTGGGAGCGGGGCGCGGGAGAGACCCTGGCCTGCGGCACCGGCGCCAGCGCCGTTACCGTGGCCTGCGTGCTGAACGGGCTTACCGGGCGCGCCATCGTAAACCACCTGTCGGGCGGCGACCTGGAGATGGAGTGGCCCGATGGCGGAACGGTGTTCATGACCGGACCGGCGGTGGAGGTCTTTACCGGCGAAATCCATGTCTGACAGACCCGTGAAGGAAAACCCCGCCCACTGGCTGGGCGCCCACATGTCAATCGCGGGGGGGCTGCCCAAGGCCGTGGAGCGCGGCCGGGCCGCCGGATGCGGCGTGCTACAGGTGTTCACCCAGAACTCCAACCAGTGGCGCGGAAAACGCGTCACGGATTCGGACGTCTCCCTCTTCCGGGAAAAATGGGAGGAATCCGGCATAAAGGAGATTGTCTCCCACGACATCTACCTCATCAACCTGGCGGCCACGCCGGGCGAGACGCGCGACAAGAGCATGGCCGGCTTCCTGGAGGAGATGGAACGCTGCGCCCGGCTCGGCATCGACAAGATCGTCATGCACCCCGGCGCCCACCTGGGCGAGGGGGAAGAGACCGGCATCAGCCGTATCGTCGAAGCCTTCGACACCCTTTTCCAGCAGGCCCGGGATTTCACCGGGACCGTGCTGCTGGAAACCACCGCGGGCCAGGGGACGAACATAGGCTACCGCTTCGAGCACCTGCGGGAGATCCGGGACCGCTCCGACTTTCCGGACCGCTTCGGTGTCTGCTTCGACACCTGCCACACCTTCGCCGCCGGTTACGACATCACCACCAGAGAGGGATACGACTCGGTCTTCGGGGAGTTCGACCGGGTTCTGGGCCTGGAAAATCTGCGGGTGTTTCACTTCAATGACTCGAAAAAGGGGTTGAACTGCCGGGTGGACCGCCATGAGCACATCGGCCGTGGCGCCATGGGGCTGGAAGGCTTCCGTTTCCTCATGAATGACCAGCGGTTCAGCCACATACCCAAGATACTGGAAACCCCCAAGGGGGACAACGACGAGATGGATGCAATCAACCTGAAGACCCTGCGCGATCTGGTGGAGTAAAGTCGCGCTGCAAGGAGGTCGTCCATGAAAGAGAAGATCGGGATTATCCAGGGGGACATCACCAGGCTTGAGGTGGACGCCATCGTCAACGCCGCCAACAACACCCTGCTGGGAGGAGGAGGGGTGGACGGGGCCATCCACAGGGCGGCCGGGCCCAGGCTGGTGGCCGAGTGCGCCACCCTTGGAGGGTGCCGCACCGGCGACGCAAAAATAACCGGCGGCTACAAGCTCCCTGCCCGCCACGTCATCCACACCGTGGGACCGGTATGGCACGGAGGCGGCAAGGGAGAGCCGGACCTGCTGCGAAGCGCCTACCGCCGCTGCTTCCAGGTGGCCCATGAAAACGGTATTGCTTCCATCGCCTTTCCCGCCATCAGCGCCGGGGTATACGGCTACCCCATGGACCAGGCATGCGAGATCGCCATGTCCGAGGCCAGGGCGGCGCTGGAGAAATATCCGGAACTGGAGCGGGTTGTCTTCGTCCCCTTCAGCGCCAGCGCCCTTCGCATCTACCAGGAGACCTTCGCCAGGATATTTCCCTGACCGGCCGTTGACGGTACGCATCCCTGACTTCCAGGGTCCGGCGCCCCTTTTTTTCATACGACGCTCGCTTTTCTTGACAGCCGCACCGCTCCCTGATATGTTTTGTTCACGGAGATTAAAATATGGCCAGCTATATTTTATTCAAGATAAAATCAGTCTCGTCAGTCGTCGTAGTCGTCACCCCGTGACGGCTCGCCGCCTGACCGAAACCCGCTGTTTACGGGTTCAACGGAGAGCGCGGGCCGGTTGCCGCGCTCTCTTTTCATATGAAGGAAAGAGAAGAAAGGCCGCGGCAATGGAAACCGCGGCCTTTTTTTATCTTGAAAATGGCAGTCTCACGCAAAGCCGCAAAGAACGCGAAGGAAAATCAAGAACTTGTCAAATGAGGACATTCACCTGACCGGTGATACCAGCTTGTTCCGCATCTATTTGAATTTCTTTGCGTCTTTGCGTCTTTGCGTGATCAAATGCCGTTTCCAGGTTTATCAGTCAAGAAGGGAGTCTTTTTCTGAAAGGAGAATAACGCCATGAAGAGCGGAGCCCAGATACTTCTCGAATGCCTCAAGCGGGAGGGGGTGGATACCATTTTCGGCTATCCCGGCGCGCGCAGCCTCCTGGTTCACGATGCCCTGCTGGACGAACCGGACATCCGCCACATCCTGGTGCGCCACGAACAGGCCGCGGCCCATGCCGCGGACGGCTACGCCCGCACAACCGGCAAGGTGGGCGTCTGCCTCACCACCTCCGGACCGGGCGCCACCAACCTGGTCACCGGAATAGCCACCGCCTATATGGACTCCATCCCGATGGTCGCCCTCACCTGCCAGGTAACCACCGACGCCATTGGTATCGATGCCTTCCAGGAGGCGGACATGACCGGCATCACCCGCCCCATTACCAAACACAACTACCTGGTAACGGACACCAGGGAGCTGGCCCGCAAGTTGCGGGAGTCGTTTCTGGTGGCCCGGACCCTCCGGCCGGGTCCCGTGCTGGTGGACCTCCCCAGCGACGTCCTTGGAAACAGGGTGCGGGCCGTCATCCCAGAAAAAGCCGCCCGCCGGGGCTACCGGGAAAAGGTTGTCGTCAATCAGAAACAACTGCGAAAAGCGGCGGATATCATCAACAAATCGAAAATGCCGCTCATCTATGCCGGAGGCGGCATCGTGCTTTCCGAGGGAAGCGCCCAACTGCGCGCCCTGGCGGAGAAGGGAAATATTCCGGTGACCAACACCCTGATGGCGATTGGCGTCATGGACCCGGCCTCTCCCCTCGCCCTGGGCATGCTGGGGATGTACGGGGCATGGCATTGCAACATGGCCGCCCATGAATGCGACTGCCTCATCGCCATTGGCGCCCGTTTCGACGACCGTGTCACGGGAAAGGTGGACGGATTCGCCAGAAACGCCCGCATCATCCATATCGACATCGATCCGGCGAGTATCCGCAAGGTGGTAAACGTGGAGCTGCCCATCGTGGGGGATGCGAGGGAGGCGATGGCCCTTCTGACGGATCTCGTGGAACCCCGCGACCACGGCGATTGGGTGTCTCGGATTCGGGAATGGGAAAAATCAGCGCCCCTTCCCCGGCCCATGCGTGAGCTTACGGCGCCCCACGAGATCATGGAGGCCATCGGCGCCGTCGCCGGGCCGGCGCCCATTGTCGCATCGGACGTGGGACTGTCCCAGATGTGGACGGCCAATTACCTCCCCTTTTCCACACCCCGCGGCTACATAACCAGCGGCGGCCTGGGGACCATGGGTTACGCCCTTCCCGCCGCCTTGGGGGCCGCGGCAGGCAACCCCGGACGCCCTGCGTTCGCCATCTGCGGTGACGGCGCATTTCAGATGAATATCCAGGAACTGGCGACCTGCTCGTATTATAATATTCCGGTCAAGACGGTTGTGCTGAACAACGGCAAGCTGGGCATGGTCCGGCAATTCCAGAAGATTTTCATGAAGGAAAGGTTCGCCTCCACCGATCTGGGCAAACATGTGGATTTCTGTACCGTGGCGCGGGGGTTCGGGGTGGAGGCCATTCGGGTGCAGCGGAAGGAAGAACTGGGAGAGGCCATGAAAAAGGCCGTGTCGCTGCCCGGCCCCGTGGTCATAGATGTGGAGATCGACGCGGACACCTACTGTTTTCCCATGGTGCCGCCGGGCAAGAAGTCGGTGGAGGCTATCTTTGCTCCCGAAGAGTGGAAAGGATGAGATAGAAAGGGCGCTTGAGGCGGCAAGCGCCCTTTTTATTGTTCGGCGTGATGTCCCCTGTCCCTTCTCCCGGCGGGAGAAGGTGGCCGGAGGCCGGATGAGGGAGATGCGGCGTCAGCCCGCAACCTACAGGATTTCCACCATCTCCAGTTCAAAGGTGACATCCTCCCCCGCCAGGGGATGATTGGCGTCAAAGGTGATCTCTTCGTCATTCACCTCCACCACCATTACCTCTATTTCCTCATCGTTTTCGTTCACGAGCACAATCTCGTCGTCCACTTCCGGGTTCAGGTCCTCCGGCAGGTCAGCGCGAGGGATGGAGAACACTTTCTCCACATCATATTCACCGAAGGCGTCCTCAGCCGGGATTATCACCTTTTTCTTCTCGCCCTCAGCCATGCCCACCAGCGCCTCCTCCAGCGGGAGGAGGAATTCTCCTTCCCCGAGGGTTATCTCCCTTGGTCCGCCCCCGCAGCCGCATTCATCGGAACCGCATTCCTCGTGTTCAAGGGTTGAATCGAAGATCGTCCCGTCTTCGAGCATGCCTGTGTAGTTGATTCTTACCTTGTCGCCTTTTTTTGCCTGTGCCATTCCTTATAACCTTTCATTTTCCGCTGATTGTGTCGGTCCGGTCAGGACCGTTAGTGGGGCATAGGGTACGGGCGGGAGGGGAGGATAGTCAACCAAAATCGTAACATCTCAGATAATCACACTATTTTGACATTTTCGCACAGAGCGGGACCAAACCGGCAACGGAAGCGGGGACATTCTTTTCCGGAATGTCGCCGGTTGTAAACGGGGCTTATAAAATAATGCCTTTATTTGTTGCAGGCGACCCCTTTTTCTGCGATAGTGTGGCCGCTTTTTTGCGCGGAAACGCGATTATACCCCCGTAAGGAGTCACGAATGCCACGACGAGACGATCTGAAAAAGGTTCTGATTATCGGCTCCGGGCCGATTGTAATCGGTCAGGCCTGCGAGTTCGACTATTCCGGCACACAGGCCTGCAAGGCCCTGCGCGGCCTGGGCTATGAAATCCTGCTGGTAAACTCCAACCCGGCCACCATCATGACCGATCCGGGCATGGCCGATACCACCTATATAGAACCTCTCACCGTGGAATCCCTGACAGAGATAATCAAAAAGGAGCGCCCCGACGCCCTGCTCCCCAACCTGGGAGGACAGACCGGGCTGAATCTCTCCATCTCCCTGGCCAAGGCGGGCGTGCTGGATGAATACGGAGTGCGGGTCATCGGGATCAATCTGGAGGCCATCGAGCGGGGGGAAGACCGGCAGACATTCAAGGACACCATGACCCGCCTGGGCATCGAGACGGCGCGCAGCGCCATCGCCAACAGCATGGAGGAGGCCAGGGCGGCCATCCGCGAAATCGGCTTTCCCGTGGTGATCCGGCCGGCCTATACCATGGGCGGCGCCGGAGGCGGATTCGCCTACAACATGGATGAATTCAACGCCCTGGTGAGCCGCGGGCTGTCCGCGAGCATGGTAAGCCAGGTACTGGTGGAAGAATCGGTGCTGGGATGGGAGGAACTGGAACTGGAGGTGGTCCGGGACGCCAAGGGGCAGAAAATCACGGTCTGCTTCATCGAAAACGTGGATGCCATGGGTGTCCACACCGGCGACTCCTACTGCACCGCGCCCATGCTCACCATCTCAAAGGAGCTCCAGGACCGTCTACGGCAATACTCCTACGACATCGTGGACGCCATCGAGGTCATCGGCGGCACCAACGTCCAGTTCGCCCATGACCCGAAGACCGGCCGGGTGGTGGTCATCGAGATCAACCCCCGCACCTCCCGTTCCTCGGCCCTGGCCTCCAAGGCAACAGGTTTTCCCATCGCCCTTGTTTCGGCCATGCTCGCCGCCGGTCTCACCCTGGACGAGATCCCCTACTGGCGCGACGGAACCCTGGAAAAGTACACCCCGTCCGGCGACTATGTGGTGGTGAAATTCGCCCGCTGGGCCTTCGAGAAATTCAAGGGGGTGGAGGACCGCCTCGGTACGCAGATGCGCGCCGTGGGCGAGGTGATGAGCATAGGAAAGAATTACAAGGAGGCTATGCAGAAGGCCATCCGTTCCCTGGAGATCGGCCGTAGCGGACTCGGTTTCGCCCGCGACTTCCATGAACGCTCCCTTCCGGAGCTGCTGGAGATGCTGGCGGAACCCACCAGTGAACGGCAGTTCATCCTCTACGAGGCCCTGCGCAAGGGCGCCGACATCGATGCCTTGTATCGCCTCACCCACATCAAGCCCTGGTTCCTGGAGCAGATGAAGGAACTGGTGGACCTGGAAGAAAAGATCCTCGCCCATCGCGGGAAACTTCCCCCGGACGACCTCCTGGCGAGGGCGAAAAAGGACGGATTCGCCGACAAATACCTGGCCCTGCTTCTGGATATTCCGGAGAAGGCCATCCGGGAGCGGCGCATCGTCCTCGGCGTGGTGGAGGCATGGGAGCCGGTGCCGGTGAGCGGGGTGGAGAACGCCGCCTACTACTATTCCACATACAATGCCCCGGACAGGGTCCCGGTGAGCGGCGGCAGGAAGATCATGGTTCTGGGCGGCGGACCGAACCGCATCGGCCAGGGGATCGAGTTCGACTACTGCTGCGTACATACCGCATTCGCCCTGCGCGACGCGGGGTACCAGTCCATCATGGTCAACTGCAATCCGGAGACGGTCTCCACCGATTACGACACCTCCAACAGGCTCTACTTCGAGCCCCTGACCGTTGAAGACGTGCTCTCCATCTACGAAAAGGAGAAACCGGAGGGGGTGGTGGTGCAGTTCGGCGGCCAGACGCCTCTCAACATAGCCTCGGAACTGGAAGCAGCCGGGGTGAAGATCCTGGGGACTTCGCCGGAGACCATAGACCTGGCCGAAGACCGCCAGAGGTTCTCATCGCTGATGCTGGAACTGGGCATCCCGCAGCCCGAATCGGGCATGGCCAGCACCCTGGACGAGGCCCTGCAGGTGGCGGCGCGCATCGGCTACCCCCTCATGGTCCGCCCCTCCTACGTCCTGGGCGGCCGCGCCATGGAGATCGTTCACGACGAAGAGATGCTGCGGGAATACCTGCGCAAAGCAGTGGACGTCTCCCCCCAGCGCCCGGTGCTCATCGACCGCTACCTGCGTAACGCCATCGAGGCCGAAGCGGACGCCATCTCCGACGGAACCGACGCCTTTGTCCCGGCGGTCATGGAGCATATAGAACTGGCCGGGGTCCACTCCGGCGACTCGGCCTGCGTGATCCCGCCGGTCACCATTCCCCGGAAGCACGTGGCCACCATCGAGGAATATACCCGCAGGATTGCCGTCGCCATGGGAGTGGTGGGGCTGCTGAACGTGCAGTACGCCATTGCCGATGACAAGGTCTATATCCTGGAAGCAAATCCCCGCGCCAGCCGCACCGTTCCCATCGTCAGCAAGGTCTGCGACATCTCCATGGCGCGCCTGGCCACCCAGGCCATGCTGGGCAAGAAGATCGCGGACATGGGTCTGCGTAAAGGGAGTATCCCGCACTTTGGCGTAAAGGAGGCGATCTTTCCCTTCTACATGTTCCCGGAGGTGGATCCGATCCTCGGACCGGAGATGCGCTCCACGGGAGAGGTGCTCGGAATGGACGCCAGCTTCGGCCTGGCCTTTTTCAAGGCCCAGGAGGCGGCTCTCGCTCCGCTGCCCCTGGAGGGGACGGTCCTGTTCACCATCGCGGACCAGGACAAGGAAGGCGCCCTGGAAGCGGCACGGCGCTTCGCCGGACTCGGGTTTACCATTCTGGCGACTGAAGGCACCCAGGCATTTCTTTCCGGAAACGGGATAGCAGCGACCGCCGTGAAGAAGATGCACGAGGGACGCCCCAATCTGGTGGACGGCATAACCAACGACGAGATCCACCTGGTGATCAACACTCCAGCCGGAAAGAAAAGCGCCAATGACGACTCGTATATCCGCAAGGCGGCCATCAGGAACAGGGTTCCCTACATCACCACCATCGCCGGCGCCATAGCAGCTGCCACGGGCATAGAGGCATGCCGGGCCGGCAGAAGCGGCGTACGCAGCCTTCAGGAATACCACTCCGCTATCATTCCGTGACCCGTCCGGAAAGTTGCGGACAGGAAAAAAGCGCCCCGGAAAACCCGAGGGCGCTTTTTTTCGTTCATGGCCGGCGGTCACCCGGCCGCTCATATGGAAACTTGCAATTTCTCCCGGCGGATGCGATACTTTCGTCCTGATTCACCCCATTTTATCGGAGGGACTCCATGTTCGGTTACAGTCCGCTGGCAATCATTATCATCCTTCTTCTCGCACTGGTGATCTTCGGCGCCGGAAAGCTTCCCGAGATCGGCAGTTCCCTAGGCAAGGGGATCAAGAATTTCAAGCGCGCCCTTGAAGGAAAAGACGAGATTGAAGACCGGGCGCGCAAGGACGACAACCAGGAAAAGAAATCATAGGAGCGTTTCTTGCCGTTATGCCGGCAGTTCCAGCTTCGGCTCCTTGCCTTTGCGATAGAGAAGAATGGTCCGGCCCAGAACCTGGGCGACCTCGGCGCCGCATGCCTCCGCCAGAGCGGAAGCAGCCTCGCGCCTATCCGTCAGGCAGCTTTCCAGAATCTTGACCTTTATCAGTTCATGACTTTCAAGGGCTTCGCCGGTTTCCTGGATGAGGGCGTCGCTGACCTCTCCCTTTCCCACCAGAATAACCGGTTTCATGGAGTGCCCCAGCCCCCTCAGAAATCGTTTCTGTTTACCCGTCAGCATGTTCGGTTCCTCCGGCATTTGTGATAGAATAGCGCCTCGCCCGAGCAGGGTACACCTTCCCCCCGGATTTGTACAGTCCTGGTAATTTCATGAAAATTTTCTGGGGCAAGCAGGTGAATTGCCTTGCAAACGCGTCACAAATTGCTATAATCCCGAATAGTTACACTCACCTCAACATCCAGGAAAGACCATCTTCCCGGATGTTGCATTCAGCGTAGCGTCCATCCGGAAACGCGGGACGGAAAGGCGTTTTCCGGCGTAATCATGGAGGAAGGCGTGGAACCGGAGTGTTGCTGGTCAAAAGAAACGGTCACGCCGGAGGAGTGTCCGTACATCTTCCCGGATGAAACGGACCTGTACGCATCGCTGGAACGGAGACTGCCGGCCATGTGCCTCGAGTGTCCCCGCTTCCAGGGCGACCTGGAACGCCTCGGGGAAGGAGGACGGCCGGAAGCCGCGGTAATACGCATCCTTGCCGGCGAGTATCTGCGCCAGAAGTCACGCGCCGATACCATGGTCGGCTTCCTGGACAGCCGGGAAATCGAGATCCAGTTTCTCCATGAAATAGGGGCGCTTCTCCAGAGCTCGCTCATGGAACTGGACGAGGTCCTTTCCGTGGCGCTCACCGCCATAACAGCCGGCAAAGGCTTCGGAATGAACCGGGCCTTCCTTCTCCTGGTAAACAAGGAGCGGAGCCACATGAAGGGATACCTGGGCGTGGGTCCCCGCAACTACCAGGAGGCATGGGAGATATGGGAAGAGATCGGAAGGAGTGATTTCTCTCTCAGGGAGATGGCGAAGCAGTTCCATGAAACAAAGCTCTCCGCGGAAAAGAACAAGTTCCATGACATCCTGGAACGACTCTCCGTCCCCCTGAGCGACCAGGGATCCATTCTCAACCGGGCGCTCCGGGAGAGAAGGCCGATCCTGGTCGGTGGCGACCTGAACGAAAACGCCATTGACCTGGAGCTGGCGCGCATTCTTGAGGTGGACACATTCCTTATACTCCCCCTGCTGGCGCGAAACCGGCGGGTAGGCGTCATACTCGCGGACAACTTCATCACAAGGAAGCCCATAACCCCTCACGATATCCGGGCCATGGAGTCACTCACCTTTCCGGTGGCCTTCGCCATTGAAAGGGCCTCCCTCTATGAACGACTCCACGAAGACCTCCGGCAGCTTACCGTTGCCAACACCCGTCTTCACGAACAACAGGAATTGATCATCAGGATGGAAAAACTGGCGCTCCTGGGTCGGGTGACCTCCAGCATCGCCCACTCCATCCGCAACCCCCTTATGATAATTGGCGGATTCGCGCGTTCCCTCCTGAAAGACATCGCGGAGGACGATCCGAAAAAGGAGTCTCTGGAAACCATCGTCCTGGAGGCGAGGCAACTGGAGGACGCCCTGACCGAGGCCCTGGAATCGGCGGAATCCACCTCGCCGAAGCTGGACAAATGGAACATCAATGAGCTGCTGGGATATGTCTTCCACGAGGTTACCAGCGGCCATGACAGGGACGGCATATCGTTTGTCCTGGACACGGCGCCGGAACTCCCGATGATACGCATGGATTACCGCCAGATGGCCTATTGCCTCAAAAAGATACTACTCAACTCCCTTGACGCCATGTCGCCCCCGGGGAAACTGACCGTCAGGACGATTCTCAGGCCGGACGGCATTCTGGTGGAGATCACGGACACCGTACCCCGCCCGGCCAGGAAGGACGGCGAGACCTTCCCTGTTCCTGGAATGGGCGGCGCCGGAGACATTTATGACCTGGAGCTGTCATTTTGCAGGGTGATACTTGAAAATTACTGTAAATCCTTTACTGTTGATGGGTACGATGGCAAAGGAACGAGGTACGAAATACTGCTGCCTCTAAAGAAGGAGGATGAAGGAGATGAGCAGGATTCTGGTCGTTGACGACGAAAGCAGCATCAGGCTCCTCTATTCCCATGAGCTTGCCGATGAGGGATATGAGGTGTTTACGGCCGCGGGAGCCGAGGAAGCCGTGGAGATTCTCCGCAAGGACGACTTCGACCTTATCCTGCTGGACATCAAACTGAAGAACGAAAGCGGTCTGGACCTCCTGCAGCGCATTGTCAAGGAACGGCACAACCTGCCGGTGATCCTGTGCACCGCTTTTTCATGCTACAAGGATGATTTTTCCGCATGGCTCGCCGACGGATACGTGGTCAAGTCAAGCGACCTGCGGGAACTGAAGGAAGAAATCAGGCGGGTGCTTGACAAGAAATCGCCGCGGAACGTTCTGAAGCGGACCACGTAGCCGCGCGCGGAGCCCGTTTTTCCCCTTCGGCGGCTGAACAGCGCCTTCCTCCCGGTGTTGCCGTGATGCCTCTTACCTGAAGCGGGACTGCTCCACACCCCTTATTTTCCACACCCCCACAACTCCCGGAAGGAGGCAGGAACAATGAAAGCCGTAATCATGGCCGGAGGTTTCGGCACGCGTATCCAGCCGTTGACCAGCAGCGCGCCGAAACCGATGATACCCCTGGCGAACCGTCCCATCATGCTCCATATCGTTGAACTGCTGAAGAAACACGGCATCAGCGACATGGTCATGCTCCTCTATCATCAGCCCGACATCATCAAGAATTTTTTTCGCGACGGCGCCGATTTCGGCATAAAGACGGAATATGTAACTCCTCTCCAGGACATGGGAACCGCGGGCGCGGTAAAGTGCGCCGAAAGGTTTCTCAACGAGCGATTCCTGGTGATAAGCGGAGACCTGCTCACGGACTTCAACCTGAAGAAGATCATCGACTTCCACGACGACCGCAAGGCCATGGCCACCATCACCCTCACCTCGGTGAAGGACCCGCTCCAGTTCGGCGTCGTGATCACCGACAAGGAGCGGAGGATTACCCAGTTTCTGGAAAAGCCGGGCTGGGGCGAGGTCATCTCCGACACCATCAACACCGGGATCTACGTGCTGGAGCCGGAGGTGTTCCGCTATATCCCGGAAGGTGAAAACTTCGATTTTTCCCAGGACCTGTTTCCGAAACTGCTGGAAAACGGGGACCCGCTTTTCGGCTGCCCGGTTAAAGGTTACTGGCGCGACATCGGCAATACCGATTCCTACCGGGAGGCCCACCACGATATCTTCCACGGCAGGATCAACATCCGCATCGACGAGGAAAAACAGGATCTGCTGGGCAAGGACGTGCGCCTGGGTATCGACGTGCGCCTCAACGATCTCAAGACCGTGGAGGGAACGGTGATCCTGGGGGATAACTCCCAGATCCTGGGTAACGCCCACATCCGGGACTCGGTCATCGGCCGCAACTGCACCATTGAAGAGGGCGCAAGACTCTACCGCTGCGTGGTGTGGGACAACGTCTACATCAAGAAGGGGGCAAAGCTGGTCGATTCGGTGATCTGCGGCAACGTCAGCGTCGGCCAGGGAGTGGTCATGGAAGAAGGGGTCATCGTGGCGGACGACACCTCCATCGGCGAAGACGTCTTCATCAAGAAGGACGTGAAGATCTGGCCGAAAAAGCTCATCGAGGCCGGGTCCATCGTCTCCGCCAACCTCATCTGGGGCGAAAAATGGAAGAAGTCCCTCTTCGAGGGCGCCCTCATCCGCGGGTTGACCAATATCGAGCTGACTCCGGAATTCATGGCCAAGCTGGGATGCGCCTACGGCAGCACGCTTCCCAAGGGGAGCTTCATCCTGGCGGGACGGGACGCGTACCGCTCATCCCGCATGCTGAAAAGGAGCTTCCTTGGAGGCATCCTCTCCACTGGCGTGAACATCCGGGACCTGAAGATGATCCCGCTGCCGGTCCTCCGCTATAAACTGAAGACCTTCGGTGAGGTTGGAGGAGTCCAGTTCCGGGAGGCGAAGGACGACCCCGCCTGCACGGAGATAGTCTTTCTCGACGCCGACGGTATCGACTTCTCCAGCTCCATGGGAAAGAACGTGGAGAGGATCTTCTACAAGGAAAACTTCCGGCGCGCCCATCACTCCGAGCCGGGCGCCATATCCGAGCTGCCCAATGTGGTGGATTTCTACCGGGAGGGATTTCTCCGCGCCATAGAAACCGGCCTGGCAAAACGGGGGAGCTTCAAGGTGGTGATCGATTTCAACCATTCCGCGGCCAGTCAGATCCTCCCCGCCCTGCTGACCGCCATGGGGTGCGAGGTGGTGGCCCTCAACGCATACATCGAGGAAGAAAGCGGGGACACGAAGGGGACATGCCAGACACTGAGCCTGCAGCAGATATCCAAGATTGTGGTCGCCCTGGATGCCCAGGCGGGATTCCTGCTGGACCCCGTGGCCGAGAGCATTATCCTCGTGGATGAAACCGGCAGGGTACGCGAAGGCGCGGAACTCCTCAGCCTGATGACCGCCCTCACCCTGCAGAGAGGGGCGAAGGGGGTGTACGCGGTTCCGGTTTCGGCCCCTTCCGTTATCGAGCAGATGGCCCAGGAAAGAGGGTGCACGGTCCAGCGCACCAAGAGCTCCGCGCGCTCCATGATCGAGGCGTCCCTGTCGTCGGAGGTCATCCTGGCCGGCTCGCTCAACGGGCGATTTGCCTTTCCCCGTTTCCAGAACGCCTTCGACGGCATGTTCGCTATCGCCAAGATCGTGGAACTGGCCGCAACCAGGGGAACTCCCCTTTCACGGGTCGTGGAAGAGATACCTTTCCGCTCCTTCCACGAGACCACGATACCCTGCGTGTGGGAAAAAAAAGGCGCCGTGATGCGCAAGATGAGCGAGGACAGCCTGGACAAGGAGGCGACCTTTATCGACGGCATCAAGGTCCATTTCGGCGAGGCCTGGGCGCTGGTTCTTCCAGACCAGACACAGCCATTCATCCGTATCATCGCCGAGGCCAAGAAGGAAGAAGAAGCCCGGCGCCTCCTCAAGGAATACCGGGACAAGGTGGAATCCTGGAAAAAGGAGTTACCCTGACGTGTACGCGCCCCTGGACGTAATATTCATCTGGCATATGCACCAGCCGCTGTACAGGGACCCCCTGAGAGGCAATTACGCCCTGCCCTGGACCTATCTCCATGCCGTGAAGGATTACTTCGACATGGCGGCCATCGTGGAGGAGGGCGAAGGGGCCATGGTGACCTTCAACCTCGTCCCTTCGCTCCTGGAACAGATCCTGGACTATGCCGAAGGAGGCGCGGCCGACCCCTTCCTCCTTCATTTCAGGATGGACCCGCCGGACATGACGGCCGAGAACAGGCGTTTCGTCATCGATAACTTCTTCTCCGCCAACCGGGAGAGGATGATCGAACCCAACCGGAGATACCTGGAGCTTCTGTACATGGCCGGGAACGGCTCGCGCGCCGACGGGGTCGACCGCTCGCGCGCTTTCGCGGACCAGGACATACTCGACCTCCAGGTATGGTTCTTTCTCTCCTGGACCGGGGAGGCCGCGCGACGCCGCCACCCGGCCCTCGGCGAACTTGCCAGCAAAGGCCGCAACTTCACCAGACAGGACAAGGAACTGCTGCTGGAGATTCACGGCCGGCTGTTGCGCGGGATCATCCCCCTCTACCGCGAGCTTCATGGGCAGGGGAAAGCGGAACTGTCCGTCACCCCCTATTTCCATCCCATCCTCCCCCTCCTCTGCGACGGAAGAATCGCCCGGACCGCCATGCCGCGGGTACGGCTGCCGCAACGCCGTTTCCTTCACCCGGAGGACGCCCATGCCCAGATCAAGGGTGGAATCGACTATTTCCGCGACGTACTTGGGATCACTCCCGCCGGCATGTGGCCTTCGGAAGGGGCGATAAGCGACAAGGCCCTTTCCCTCATGGCCCGCTGCGGCATCAGATGGGCCGCCAGCGACGAAGACGTGCTCGCCGCCTCCCTGGACTACGGTCTCGGGCATGGCAGGGAAGCACTTTACCGCCCCTACTCCTTTTCCAGGGACGGACACGGGCTGTCATTGTTTTTTCGGGACCGGAGGCTGTCCGACCTCATCGGGTTCACCTACTCCAGGTGGGAAGCTGAAAGGGCGGTAGAAGACTTAACGGCCCGGCTGACGGAGATCGGGAAAAGACATCCGGGAGGTATCGTTTCCATCATCCTGGATGGGGAAAACGCCTGGGAGTATTATCCGGACAACGGATATCCATTCCTGTCGGCCCTCTACCGCGCTATCGCCGCAAACCCCTCATTCCGCCTCACGACACCGTCCCGGGCCCTGGAGGAAAGAGAGGATTGCGGGACCTTGGGACATGTCCATCCGGGCTCCTGGATTAACGCCAACTACGGCATCTGGATCGGCCATGCCGAAGAAAACGCGGCATGGGACCTCCTGAAGCAGACCCGGGACACCGCTACGGCCCGGGATCCTCGGGTCGAGGCCCTTCTTGCCTCGGGTGCCGGTCCGGCGCCGGCGCCCGGCGAGGATGATACGGCCGCGGCCATCTGCCGCTACCTGTACGCCGCCGAGGGAAGCGACTGGTTCTGGTGGTACGGAGATGACCACTTTTCTCCCCACAGCGCCTGCTTCGACCGGATATTCCGCGATAACCTGATGATGGTTTACCGCCTTCTCGGCATAGACGCGCCCCGGGAACTCTACGACCCCATCAAGAAGGTCACCCCCGCCGGCCTGGTGCGGGAACCCAGCACGTTCATAACCCCAACTATAAACGGCGTGCTGGACGACTACTTCGAATGGCTGGGGGCCGGGCTCTACGACCTGAGCAAGCAGTCGTCGGCGATGCATGCGGAGGAAGGCATCCTCCACTGTTTCTTCTACGGGTATGACAGTGAATCCTTCTATTTCAGGATGGACGGGGCATCCCCCCTCAAGCGCGTCCTCGAGGACCGGGACCGCCTCTGCCTGCACCTCCTTCTGGACAGGGAGTACCTCCTTCCCATGACGCCCGCCGCAACGGAAGGGGAACTGATGGTAAAAGAGAGCTCCCGCTGGAGCGGCACGGGCGTTTTCTGCCACTGGAGATTCGACGCCTTATGCGAGGCAAGGGTCCCCCTGAAGGCACTGGCCCTAAAAGAAGGCGAAACATTCTTCGTTTATATTACCCTGACACGGGATCAGGAAGAAACGGGCCGCTGGCCGACCCATTCACCCCTCGCCCTGACCTACAGGGGTCGCGGGCTGGAACTGGAAAACTGGCTGGTGTAGGGAATCGGGATAAGGGAGGTAGTATGTCTGAACTGCGCTGGGACCCTTTGAAACGCAGCTGGGTCATAATCGCCGCCGACCGCGGCAGGAGGCCCAACGACTTTTTTGCCGTTGAGCAGCCGACACCCATGACGAACTGTCCTTTCTGCTACGGCAACGAGGACAAGACGCCCCGGGAGATATTCGCCATCCGTCCCTCCGGCCCCCCCGATTCCCCCAACTGGAAGGTCCGGGTGATCCCCAACAAATACCCCGTGCTGCGCGTGGAGGGAGAAGTGAAGAGCCGCGGCTGCGGGATCTATGACGTGATGACCGGCATAGGCGCCCATGAAATCATCATCGAAACGCCGGACCACGACAAGGGCATGTCGGATCTTTCCCCGGCCGAGTTTTACCATGTGCTGCAGGCCTGGCGGACGCGGCTCCTCGACCTGCGCCAGGACCTGAGGCTTCGCCACCTGGTCCTTTTCAAGAATCACGGCGCACGGGCCGGAGCCTCCCTCAGTCACTCCCACAGCCAACTCATCGCGGTCCCGCTCGTGCCGCCCGTGACGGTGGAGGAGCTCAGGAACTGCCGGGATTTCTTCGAGCAGAGAAAACGATGCATCTTCTGCGATATAGTTGAGTTCGAACTGCAGACGGGCGAAAGGATCGTCAGGGAATTCCCGGAATACCTTATCTTCGCCCCCTTTGCCTCATGCCTTCCATTCGAACTTCGCCTGTTTCCTAAAAGGCATCTCCACGATTTCACACTTCTGGACGACGCTTCCCTGGAAGGACTGGCCGTCGCCATGAAGGATATGCTGATGCGCCTGAAAAGGGTCTTGCAGGATCCTCCTTACAATTTCATCCTGCATACCTCCCCGACCCTCCAGCCCCGGCCCGGCAGGCCGGATTTCTGGACATCCATCGAGTATGACTATCACTGGCACATCGAGCTGGCGCCCCGTATCAGCCCCATCGCGGGCTTCGAATGGGGTTCCGGTTTCCATATCAACCCCACCCCGCCTGAAGACGCCGCGGCCTTTCTCAGGGAGGCGGATGTATAACAACTGCCGCCGGGCTTTCTTTCATCCGGACCGATGAATCCGCGCGCCGTTCCTCCCCCCCTTCCCCTCGCGGCGGAAACGAAATTCCGCCGCACCCATTCAACATGGATTCGGCGGTTGGAGGCATCCTTCGTTCGCGCCTTTTTCATGAAGCATATTTTTTCATCTGAAACATCAGGTCGCGCATGATGCCTTTTGACAAAAGGATGCCATTTGGATTATAAGGTTCAGAGCATATCGTGTTTCATTGATGAATCAGTTCCCTGCGACGGCCTTTCATTTGCATGGCAAAGGATAATTCATGAAAATTTTATTTGTCTCCTCCGAAGTGTCTCCGTTCGCCAAAACGGGCGGACTGGCGGATGTGGCAGGCGCCCTTCCGCGGGCGCTCAAAAAGAAAGGACATGACGTCCGCATCTTCATGCCTCTTTACCGCTGTGTGGAAACGGGCGACTTCACCATCAAAAAGGCCCGTAAGGGGGTTGAAATAACCCTCAACGGAGAGACACGCAAGGGGCTTCTCCGCCAGACCTCACTGGAGGACATCCCGGTCTATCTGCTGGAAAACAGGGAATTCTTTCATCGCGCCGAGCTTTACGGAACCTCCACGGGTGATTATCCCGACAACAGCGCGCGCTTCGGTTTTTTCTGTCACGGCGTCATCGAACTCCTGAAAAGGCTTGATTTCCGTCCCGATATCATCCATTGCCATGACTGGCAGACCGCCCTGATCCCGGTGCTCCTCAAGTACGGCCATCAGGAAGACCCCTTCTACAGGAAGACCGCCCTGGTCTACACCATCCACAACCTGGCATACCAGGGAATATTCGACCGGGAGGCGCTTCCGGACCTGGGCCTTGATGAATCCCTTTTCACCATGGAACGCCTGGAGTATTACAGCCGGATCAATCTCATGAAAGGCGGGATTCTGGCGGCTGATGTGGTGAACACCGTGTCCGACACCTACTGCCGCGAGATTCAGACGGAAGAGATGGGCTGCGGCCTGGAAGGGGTCCTGCGCCAGCGCGGTCACGACCTTTACGGGATACTGAACGGCATAGATTACCAGGACTGGAACCCCACCACTGACCCCAGCCTTTTCAGGAACTATACGCCATCTGCCCTATCCGGAAAGGCGGCCAACAAGAAGGCTCTGCAGAAAGCCCTCGGCCTCCAGCAAGCTGCCGATATCCCGCTGATGGCGATGGTTACCCGCCTCTCGGCCCAGAAAGGAATCGACCTCCTGGAAGAGCTTCTTCCCCGGCTCGCGGAAGAACGGCTGCAACTGGTCATCCTCGGAACGGGCGACGAGAAATACATGAAGATGCTGACGGATTTCCGCGGCAGGGGCGCGGCCAATATCACCATAAATCTCGGATTCGACAACACCCTCTCCCGCAGGATCTACGCCGGCAGCGACATGTTTCTCATGCCCTCCCACTATGAACCGTGCGGGCTCGGACAGCTCATCGCCTTCCGTTACGGCTCGGTACCGGTTGTCCGCAAAACCGGGGGTCTGGCGGATACGGTCTTCGACATCCTGGACGGTGTGCGCGATCCCAATGGCTTCACCTTTGAAGAATTCACCCCGGAGGCTTTTATGGAGGCGCTGACCCGGGCCATGGACGCCTTCCGGGAAAGGAAATCCTGGGACAGGATGGTCCGCATCGGCATGCATTCGGACTACTCCTGGGACCATTCCGCCGGAGAGTACGATGCCCTTTACGCGAAAGCCCTCTCAAAAATAGCCTTCTGAGAGAAGAAAGACCATGGCGAACGGACCGGAAGAATTCGATGAACTGACCAGTGAAATCCGCAAGATCATCAGGGAGAACAAGCGATTCCTGGAGCGTATCAAGGAAGAGGATTTCGAGCCCGAGGAGGGTGAGGAGGAAAACGGGGAATCCATGGAGGATTTCGAGGAGTTGTAGACTATTGGAGACCCGGAGCGGAGACGCAAAACGCCCCCGGAGCTAGATGCTTCGGGGGCGTTTTGTCGTCAAGGCGTATCATTTCGTCGTCAGGCAGACTCCCGGCCCACCAGACCGAGAAGGTCCATGAGCAGCTGGTAGGTAAGCCCCCACAACACCGGCTCTCCGGGCCGCGGGAGGGAGATCCCCGGCCGGATCATCACCTGCCCGTCGAAACGGACCACCTTCTCACCGTGTCGGGCCGGGTCGGTCAGGTCCGCCAGCGGGACCCAGAAGGCGTCCTGGACCTCCTCGTCCATGAGCCGGAACGGACCTGTTTCCTCAGTCTCGTATACGAAGCAGGAGACATGCACCGGGACTCGAGCCCCGGCGATGTCCGAAATGCGGCCGAGAAGACGCGCCCGGCTCAGGTCCAGCCCGACTTCTTCCAGGGTTTCCCGCTCCGCAGTCAGGCGCGGCCCTCCATCGCCGTTTTCCACCTTTCCGCCGGGGAAGCAGATGTTACCGGACCAAGGGTCATGCTCGTTCTCCGCGCGCTTCATGAACAGCACCCGCGGGCCGGAAGGGGTATCGTTTATAATGAGCGCCACGGCCGCGCGCATGAGTCCCCTGTCGGACACAATCGCCGGTTCGTGGTCTGTCAAGGCCTTTTCAATATGGTCAATGGTGATCATTGGCATTTCCGTTGTTCCTGTATTGTCATGCACCCCATAGTAGACGCTCCGCGGAATTCTGACAACGGCAAATGCCAGGTTAGCCACGCTTGGGGGGAAAGCCTTTGACAATCCCGTGCCTTTCCGATAGCTTGAGCAGGCTGTCGGGCCTCGGCCCCTTCCGGCGGCCATCAGCCGTCGGAATCGCATTCATAACCTGTACCTGTCCGGAGGTTTCATGATCTGTTGCAACTCAAAGACCCTGGCGAACGGTCTTCGCCTGAAGGCCGTACGGCTGCCCCATCTTCACAGCGCCGAGATCGCCATATACCTGAAAGTCGGGGGTCGTCACGACCCGCCCGGCAAGGAGGGCCTTTCCCATTTTCTGGAGCACATGATGTTCCGCGGCACTGCGGATTATCCCACCACCCTGGAGCTGGAAACGGCCTTCGAAACCCTTGGCGGAAATGTGAACGCCGCCACTGATGCCGATTCCACCTGTTTTTACACGCGCATCCATCCACGGCACGCCGCGGACGGGATCGCCATCTTCGCTTCCATGCTGCTCCGTCCGACCCTGTCCGGAATCGAGATCGAGAAGCGCATCATCACCGAAGAGGCGCTGGAGGACACCAACGAAAACGGAGAGGACATAAACGCCGACAACCTGGCCAGCAGGCTCCTCTGGCCGGACCATCCTCTGGGAATGCCCACTGTCGGCACACTGGAAAGCATAGCCGCATTCACCAGGGAGGACCTGCTGGTGCACATCGCAAGCTACTACGTCCCGTCCAATGCGGTGATAACCGTTGTGGGGGACATCGACCCGGAGGCCGTTTTCTCCGCGTGCGAAAGCTCCTTCGGCGACTGGCAAGGCGCCCTGCCCCCGGTGGAGCATCCGGCGCCGGCAACCCAGAAATCCTTCCAGACGGTATTCGTAAAGGATATGGACAGCCAGATAGCACTCCAGTTCGCCTTCCGCGGATTTGGCCGGGGCGACCGCAGGATCACGACGATACGCCTTATTCGGCGCATTCTCTGCGGCGGGGGGAGTTCCCGCCTGATCATGTCACTGCGGGAACGCATGGGCATCGTATACTCGGTGAGCGCCAGCCTCTCCGCCTACGAAGAAACCGGCTGTTTCGCCGTGGACATGGCCACCGCGCCGGAAAACCTGCTGCTGGCGGTTGAGGAGGTACTGCGGGAGACACGACGAATGGCGACGGAGCTTATGGAAAACACGGAGCTGGAAAGGGTCAAGAAGGGATATTTTTTCGACCTGGACTACAGCCGCGACTCCACCTACGAGATCGGGGTGCGCTACGGCTGGGGAGAGCTCATGGGCCTGCTGACCACCATCGAACAGGACCAGGAAGAGAGCGCGGCCGTTACCGCGGAAGGAATCCGGGAAACGGCGCGGACGCTGTTTGCCCCGGGCAACCTGAACCTGGTTGCCGTAGGGCCCTGGAAGGCGCCCATAAAACGGGACGTGGCAAAACTGTTGCGGAGGTACGCGAAGGAGTTTGCAGAGGATGGGCCATGATGAAGCCGGGGAGTCGAAAGGGACAGACACCAGCGGAGGCGGTCCCCTTCGGCGGTTCTGCCTACTTTCGTGCCGCCAGGTTCACCCGCCGGAAGGTTTCGAAACAGGTCCCGTCACTTCGCCTGGTAAGCTCGATCATCCGGTTGATGACGAAACTCCGGAACAGGTCCCGTTGGGCCTTTTCCACCAGGGGAAGAAAGGGAACCAGGCTAGGCTGATCGATCCAGCGCACCAGGGTATCCGCATCGGGAAAGTACCGGTCCGCGTTCTCGCCCCAAACCCGGGACTCCCGCAACGGGCTCTCCGCTACCAGGGCTTGGTACGCTTGCAGCGAAGGCATGAACCAGGGCCAGGAGAAGTCACGGAAGCAGTCGGAGAACGGCTCCCGGCTCATCGCCTCCCGCATCACCCGGAAAAAATGGGAACAGTTACCGTCGGCTGCAAAGTTGAACCGTGCCCTTCCGCCCGGGCGGAGGGCACGGTTCACGTTGCGCAAGAGCTTGCCGTGATCTTTGATCCAGTGCAGGGCGGCATTGGAAAACACGACATCAAACTCCTCCTCAAACTGGATGTCGTTGATATCGAGCAGCATGAACCTCAGGTTGGGGCGCATCTTCTCCCTCGCTGCCTCGATCATCCCCCTGGAACCGTCGATGCCGACCACCTCTCCGCCGGGGACAAGATCCGCGAGCCGGGAGGTGAGGAACCCGTCCCCGCACCCCAGGTCTAGAATCCTCTCGTCCCCCCGGAACTCAAGGGTTTCAATGATGCTGGAACCCCACTCTTTCTGATGGGCCGATGCCTTCTCATACTTTCTGCCATCAAAATCGTAGACCATTTCTATTGCTGCCTGTCTGGTAGAGATTTGTCCGGTTGCTCGACTTGCTTGCCGGTGAGAAGGACATTCCCGTCCTCGCACCGTCTTGAACCAAAGCGTAAGAAAAAAATCTTTCCGATTTTTCCCCTTCACGAAGTGAACCCCGTGAAAGCAGAGCGGTGGCGCGCCGACCCTACTTGGGAACCTTCTCCCAGTCCTTGAGAAACTTGTCTATGCCGATGTCGGTGAGGGGATGCTTGGAAAGCTGGGCGATTACCGAGTAGGGGATGGTGGCGATGTCCGCTCCCAGCAGGGCCGAATTGAGGACGTGGATGGGGTTGCGGATGCTGGCGACGATGATCTCCGCCTGGTAGCCGTAGTTGTCGAAGATGGTGCGGATGTCCTCGATGATCCCCATGCCGTCCTGGGAGATGTCGTCCAGCCTGCCCACGAAGGGGGAGACGTAGGAGGCCCCGGCCTTGGCCGCAAGAAGGGCCTGGAGCGGGCTGAAGATCAGGGTCACGTTGGTCCGGATCCCCTTCCCGGACAGGGCCTTCACCGCCTTGAGCCCTTCAGGGGTCATGGGGATCTTCACTACGATATTGGGGTGGATGGCGGCAAGTTCCTCCGCCTCGCGTATCATCCCCTCATGGTCGAGGGCGACCACTTCCGCGGAAATGGGTCCGTCCACGATTTGGGTTATCTCTTCAATCACCTCGCGAAAATTCCGGCCCGACCTGGCAATCAGGGACGGGTTGGTGGTGACGCCATCCAGCACGCCCAGGGCGTGGGCCTCGCGGATTTCCTTCACATCGGCCGTGTCGATAAAAAACTTCATCTTCTTCCTCCTGTTTCCCGTTATTACTTTATTTATCAAGGTTGCGCAGGTAACTCTCCCGGCACCTGGTTGAGCAGAAATGCACCCACTTTCCTTCAATCTTCGCGGATACGGCATCCGATCTGGTCACGTAGACCCCGCACACCGGATCCCGGAAGGTCTCCACCTCATCGTCCCGCTTCGGGCGGGGTGGCGGGCCCTTGCGCAGGTAGATCCTCGCCAGCGCGTATATACCGTAGGCAATGATGATATAAAACAGAAACCTCAGCATTCCGTTACCTCTTTTCTACACTTTCGTTACCCGCTCCCCCGGCGGCAGATCCCTCAGAATCTCGGCAACGGTGACGCCAAGGAGCGGATGGACAAGGCCGGGAGCTATCTCGGCCAGGGGGGCCAGAACGAAACCCCGTTCATGGAGCCTGGGATGGGGGATGGTCAGGTCCGCATCCTCCATAACCAGGTCGTCATAAAAGAGGATGTCCAGGTCCATGGCGCGGGGGCCTTTGGCGATTGTCCGTTTGCGGCGGAACACATCCGTTTCGATCCGTTGCAGTTCAGAGAGGAGGTGGCGCGGCGCGAGGCAGGTTTCAAGGCGGAGAACGGCATTCAGAAAGTTGTCCTGGGAGACCGGCCCAACCGGTTCCGTATCATAGAAACCGGACAGGGCGGTGACACGGGTACCGGGAATCTTTCCGGTTTCGGCAATCGCCCGGAGAAGGTTCAGTTCACGATCGCCGAGATTAGAACCGAGGCCGACGTATGCTACGGAATCCATGGGGAGGAGTAGACCACAAATGGCCTTTTTCGTCAACGATTCAATGGAAAGGGAACCGTCGCCCCTGCCATCCGCTATCGTCCTTCCGGGTCGATGAGGATGCCGAGGAGACAGCTGATGACACTGAACACCAGCGCCCCGAAAAATGCGCTCCAGAATCCAGCGACCACAAAACCGCCCACGAGCCAGGCGGCGAGATAGAAGATGAACCCGTTGACGAAGAGGGTGAAAACTCCGAGGGTCATGATATTCACCGGCAAGGTCAGGAGCATCAGCAAGGGCCGGAGAAAGGTGTTCAACAGCCCCAGCGCCAGGGCGGCCACCACCGTTGTCTGCCAGCGGTCGGTGCGGATGCCCGGAACAACATGAATAACCACAACCAGGGAAACGGCGTTGATCAGCCATTTCAGCAGAAATCCTTTCACAGCGGCTTCCTCCTCTCAAAGATGGCGCCCAAGTATCCGCCATTTCCTTCCTCCTGTCCACCCCGCAAACGGTTTACAGACACAGGAAACGGGCTATGATTACCTTGCGGCGGGATGATCCGCCCGCATCCATGCCACCCCGGCGCTGCCGGGAACAGGGAGGTTTCCATGAACAAGGGCCCGCATGTGACCAACCATCTCCTCCCCGCGGAACGGGACGCCTGCGCCATCATCTGCTACTGCGACAAGACCGGAAGGCCGACCCACGGCAACCTCCGGCGCACCATCGAGGCCCTGGTTAAAATGGGACACCGGGCCGGGGAGATCAACGGTGAAGGGGACGGCTGCGGCGTTCTCACCGACATACCCCGCATCCTTTGGCGGGAGGCCCTGGAGGAGGCGGGCCGTCCCGGAGAGATGGCTGATTCGGCCTCGTTCGCCCTGGGCCACTTTCTGGTTCCGAGACAGGTTATGGCCGAAGACCCGGCGTTCAGGGAGAAAACCCTGCGGCGCTTCACCAGCAGGGGGGTAGAGATTCTCGCGGAAAGGCCCGGTCAGGTCAGGAGCGATGTCCTTGCCGCCAACGCCCGCCGGGACGAGCCTTTCTTCTGGCAGGTGGCGCTGCGTTGCCCCGACGCGAAAAGCGCGCCGGAGCTCCTGTCAGCCCTGGCCCTGGAGACAGAACGGGAAACCCGGATTCACGTGGCCTCCCTGTCGGGAGACGTAGCCGTATACAAGGTGCACGGCGCGCCTGAAATCCTCCCCCGCTACTATCCCGAACTGAAACGGGGGGATTTTCTCTCCCGGGCCACCATCGGCCACAGCCGTTACTCCACCAACACCATGCCCACGGTCCTCCGCGCCCAACCCTTCGGTCTCCTGGCCCACAACGGCGAGATAAACACCATAGAGCGCCTGCGGGACGAGGCGCGCATGCTGGGCATGGCCCTTCCCCATGGAGGAAGCGACTCCCAGGACCTGAACCGCCTCCTGGAAGGGCTCATTTTCCGCTACGGCCTGTCCCTGTTCACGGCCATGGAGATGGTCTTCCCTCCCATTGTCAGCGAGATGGAACGGATGCCCCCCGAACTGCGCTGCATGTATACCCTGTTCCGCCGCTTCCTGGCGGCCAGCGCCCAGGGTCCGGCGGCGGTAATCGCCCGTTGCGGCGACCGGCTCATGTTCAGCGTAGACGCCCTTGGCCTGCGCCCCCTCTGGTTCGGAGAAACGGAGACGGAATATTTCGCCTCTTCGGAACTGGGGGTCGTTCCCCATGGCGAGGTGATATCCGACCCCCGCCCCCTGGCGCCGGGGGAAAAAGTGGGGGTGCTGATGCCGTCAGGCAAGGCGACCCGGGTCATCGAACACCGCGAGATCATCACGGAGGTCCTTGCCTTCATGGGCGGCCGCACCGGCCTTGCCGCCCACCAGCGGGAGCATGTAGCGGCCGGCGGGCTTCCGCCCGCGCCTGACGGGACTTCGGAACCCTTCCGGCGAGCGGCGCGTCTGCGCCGGGAAAACCTCCTGGCGGCCAATGCCTGGAAGAGCAGCGATCTCCTTTCGCTGCGCCAGTCCGCCAGAAATGGAAGGGAGCCCATCACCTCCCTGGGATACGACGGTCCTCTGGCCGCCCTCTCGGCAACGCGCCAGAACCTGTCCGATTTCTTCAAGGAACAGGTGGCGGTGGTGACCAACCCGGCTATCGATCGGGAACGGGAAGGGGAGAGCTTCTCCACCCGCATCCACCTGGGACCGCGTCCCATCCTGCGCAAGGGGGGCCGGGACGCGGTTGTCCTGGAGACGCCGCTGCTGACGGGAGGAAGGCGGAAGGAAAGCCCTTGCCCGGACCGCGACATCGCCCGGGAAGCCGGGACATGCGCGCTGGAAGACCTCCTGGCCTTCTTTTCCTCCAGACGCGGCCGCTGCCGCACTCTCTCCTGCGCCCTCCACCCCGGGGAAACCGTAGAACAAAGCCTGGGCAGGCTGCGCTCCGAAGCCATCGCGGCGGTCTCGCGGGGGTGCAGGCTCCTGCTGCTGGATGATGCCGCGGCCTTCGCCGGCGCCCGTTCCTTCCTGGACCCCGGCCTCGCCACCGCCGCCGTCCACCGGGCGCTACGGGCGGCCGACGGCGGCGGTGGGGAAAACCCGCGCCGGCGGACCGCTCTGGTGGTACGATCGGGAGCGCTCCGCGACCTCCATGACCTGGCCTTCCTCCTGGGAATGGGCGCGGACGCCCTCTGCCCATACCTGATGTGGGGGATGAAGAGGAAAACGGGGTAAGGAATCTTCTGGAGGTCCTGCAGACCGGGCTGGAAAAGGTCATGTCCACCATGGGGACCCACGAGATCGGAGGCTACGGCAGCTTCTTCGCCTCCATCGGCCTCTCCGACGAGGTTGCCTCGGTCTTAGGCGCGCCCAACTTCTGCGGCGCTTTCCGCAAGGGACTTACCTTCGCGGGACTGGAAGAGGACTCGCGGGAACGCCGCGGCCTGGCCAGAAGCAGCAGGCCTTGTCCGGTGGAGACACAGTTCCGTATCTATCCCCGCATCTGGAAGATGGTGGGCGCGGTGGCCAAGATGGAGGAGAACTACGCCGAGCTGTCGCGGCTGGTGAGAGAGCTGGAAAACGAGCATCCCCTGGCCATCCGCCACCTGACCGATTTCCGCTTCCGCGAGGAGGTGGCCGTGGACCCGGCCGAGGTAGACGTCTCCGTGGGCAGACACGACCTTCCCATCCTCATCTCCGCCATGAGCTTCGGCTCCCAGGGGGAAACGCCGTTCCGCATCTATGCCGAGACCGCCCGGCGCTTGAACATCGTGTGCATGAACGGCGAGGGGGGAGAAATCGCGGACATGCTGGGGATCTACCGGAAGAACCGGGGCCAGCAGATCGCCTCCGGCAGGTTCGGGGTGACCATGGAGTACCTGAACTCCACCGACTTCCTGGAGATCAAGGTGGGCCAGGGCGCGAAACCGGGGGAAGGGGGGCATCTGCCCGGATTCAAGGTAACGGAGAAGATCGCCGCGGCCCGCCATGCCGCGCCGGGCGTGACCCTCATCTCCCCCTCCAACAACCATGACATCTACTCCATCGAAGACCTGGCGCAGATCGTCGAGGAGCTCCGCACCGCCAACCCCCACGCGCGTATTTCGGTAAAGGTCCCGTCGGTGGCGGGCATCGGCGCCATCTCCCTGGGGGTCTGCAAGGCCGGGGCGGATATCATCACCATCAGCGGCTATGACGGCGGCACCGGCGCGGCGCGGCGGCATGCGATCAAGTATGCCGGATTCCCGGTGGAGATCGGTGTGCGGGAGGCCCATTGCGCCCTGGTGGTAGCGGGGATGCGGGATCGCATGGAGATCTGGGCCGACGGCGGGGCCAAGACCGGCCGCGACGTGGTCAAGCTGATGCTCCTGGGGGCGAACCGGGTCGGCTTCGGCACCATGGCCATGGTGGTCATCGGCTGCACCGCCTGCCGGGGATGTCACCTGGGCGCCTGCCACGTGGGGATCGCCACCCAGATCGAATCTCCGCAAGAGGCCCGCGCGCGGGGGCTGAAACGTTTTGTGCCGCGGGTGCTGGAAAACGGGGTCATCTATCAGACCACCTTCTTCCGCGCCCTGGGCCGGGAGATCCGCACCCTGACCGCCAAGCTGGGATACCGGCGCACCCAGGACCTGGTGGGAGACGCCCATCTGCTGGAGCAGGTCAGAGGTCTGGATCGCATTGACCTGGACAATCTCCTGGCGCCGCCGCCCCCCGGCGCGGTACGTCGCGACGAAGGCGCGGTGCGCATCATCCGCAAGCCGCTGAATTACCTGACCTCCCTCATTTCCGGGCTGGTCACCGAGGCCATCGAAAGCGGAAGCGAGCGGGTCCATTACAACGACGACAACGCCTCCAGTTCAGATCGGGCCATCGGCGCCTATCTGGCCGGAGCCCTGGCGCGGGCGCAGCGGGAAGGGAGGCTTGCCGATGCGCGGGAGGTGGTCCTCCACTTCCGGCGCGACGCCATCCCGGGCAACGGCCTGGGAGCGTTCAACGCCGAACCCCTGACCATATTGGTGGAAGGAGGCGCGCAGGACGGGGTGGGCAAATCCGCCAACGGCGGCAGGATCACGGTCCTTAAGGGAGAAAACCGCCACGGTGTGAGGATCGGCGGATCGGTGGGCAAGGGCCTGGCCTACGGGGCGCAGGGGGGAACATTTCTCATCCAGGGGGACGCGGACAGCCGGGCGTGCATCCGCCTCTCGGGCGGAAACGTGGTTCTTGGCGGCCGCATCCGGCGCCCTTTGGATGACTCGGCCGGGTATCTGGCCGAACGGGCCAACCTGAAGGGATTCGCCTTCGAATACATGACCGCGGGGCGCGTGGTGGTTCTGGGAGACCCCGGCCCCTGGATCTGCTCAGGCATGACCGGCGGCGTGGTCTTCTGCCGCCTGGACATGGAGATGGGCATGGACCGGGAGGCGCTGCGCCGCAGGCTGGCCAGGGGCGCCCATGTGGCGATCCGTGACCTGGAGGAAGCGGACCTCGCCGTCCTGGAGGAACTTCTGGGACTGTACCACCGGGAGCTGCTTTCCTCCCACCAGTACGAGGAAGCGGACTGGCTGGAAGGCATCATCGTGAAATGCCGCACGGCGTTCGTCAAGATCGTTCCGGAACCGGCCCCGGCGCCTACCGATGAATAACACTCTGTAATGTTTCATCCGTATTGGAAAGGCCCCTCCCCCGTCACTCCACGCTTGTGCTTTTGTGAAGAAACGGGTAGTCTCGGAAGCCATGCACGCCAGTCTCGAACATATCTTCGGCTCACGGATCAGGGGCAAGCTTATGGGCCTGCTGTTCACCCGCGCCGACGAAGACTTCCTGCCTGTGGAACTCGCCGGACTGCTGGGCGAAAAGAGAGCGTCATTGAGCCGCGAACTGTCACGCATGGCAGGCGCCGGTATCCTGGCATGCGGTTGGCGGGGAAAACACAAGACCTTCCGCGCCAATCACTCCTTCGTCTTTTTCCCGGAGCTGCAAGGACTCGCCCAGAGGACCGTCGGCGCCGCCGGGATGCTAATTGCGGCCCTGGCCGGGCTGGAGGGGGTCGGGAACGCCTTTGTCTACGGCCCGTACACCCGGGGCGAAGACGGGGATATCGACCTTCTCATAATCGGCGATGTCTTGGACGGGAACCGGCTGGACGAGCTGATGGAAGGGGTCGAAAAACGGCTTGGCCGGACGCTCAACTACATCGTGTACGGCCAGGCCGAATTCGAGTCCAAGGTGAAGGCCAGGAACGCCTTCCTCATGGATGTGCTGGAGGATGACCTGATCATGGTCGCCGGGCGCAGGGAGGAACTCCCCCCGAGAAACGGCTGACGCATCCCTCTGCCCGGCCGCCGCTACCGGCAGGTGTAGAACTCCGGTTCGCCGATGACGATCTTCCGCGCGGTATCGTGGTTGATGCGCAGCTCCGATCCTATGTACAGCTTTCTCACGCCGCTGATTTCAAAATCCACAAATTTCGTCTGACCGGGCCGGATGGTCAGGCTCTTCAGCACCACCCCGTTATAGGTGTCCGCGCGGAAGGTGAAGGTCATGTTGGCCTTGATGCCGCCGTCGATAAAGATGTTCGTGCGGAAGCGGCCGTATTTTCCGTTCGGCTTCACATAGGCGGCGAAATACGCCATGCTGAGGGGCGAGGGGTTGGTAATTCCCCACCGGTATGGCCTCTGGGGAGTGCGGAGGGAAGAGGAGTCAAGGGTAAGCATGGTTCCATAATAATCCTCATACAACTGCCGCGACTTCACCGGCAGGGTGGAGAGCCTGGCGCAGGCGGGCGGCGTATCATCCGCGTCTTCCCATGTGCTCCCGTTGTCGGACGTGGTGACTCTTCCGATGTCCCGGGCAGTTCCAAGGGCGCTATGGATCGTCGGGGTGTTGCAGGCGCAGAGGGCAACCGGCAACGCCAGGGCAAGACAGATTTTTTTCATGGGCGATTTCCTCCTTGATTGGCAATCTGGCCCATGATAGATGAAAACATTCTATTCCGCAAAACCCTTTCTTCCCATCGCCGCCAAGGAGGAAATTCCCATGCTGGAATTATCCGCGTATGTAAAGATATTCATCGCCATTCTCGCCATCCTCAACCCCTTCGGCGTACTGCCGGTGTTCCTTTCCGTCACCGGAAACTCCACGGAACCGGAACGGAAGAAGATAGCCCGCACCGTCGCCCTGGCGGTGGCTGGAGTGCTGGCTCTGACGGCCCTTGTCGGAGAGACGGCGATTCAGCTTTTCGGCATCAGCATCGCCTCCTTCCAGGTGGGGGGCAGCATCCTGCTACTGCTGATGGCGGTATCCATGATGTTCGCCCGCGAGTCGGCGGACAAGGTGGATTCGTCCGACATTCCTCAGGACCTGCGCAGCGTGGCTGTGGTTCCCCTGTCCGTTCCGCTCCTTGCCGGTCCCGGTTCCATCTCCACCATCATCATCTACTCGAACCTGTCGGAAAGCCCCATGCATATCGGTATCATAATACTGTGCATCATAATCGCCACCCTGTTCATCTGGTTGATCCTTCGACTGGCATCCAGGATCGGCAGGCTCATCGGCCCCCTGGGGCTCAGCATCGTGAGCCGTCTGATGGGCCTTTTGCTGGCGGCCATCGCGGTGGAGTTCTTCGCCAAGGGCATTATCAAGCTCCTGCCCGGCCTCGCGTGACCCGTGAACATGCCGGCCGTCTCCATACTCCTCCCGGCGCGCGACGAGGAGCGCTACCTCCCGGCGGCCCTGGACTCCATATTCCGGCAGACCTTCACCGACTGGGAACTGGTTGCCGTGGATGACGGTTCCCGCGACACGACACCGGCAATCCTGGCGGCTGCAGTGCGGAGCGACCCGAGGGTGCGACTCCTCCGGCCTTCCTCACGGGGGCTGACAGCGGCCCTGAACGCCGGCCTGGAGGCATGCCGCGCCCCCCTTATCGCCCGCATGGACGCCGACGACATCTCCCACCCCCGCCGCCTGGAGACGCAGGTCGCCTTTCTCACCCAAAATCCCGGGGTGGGTCTCGTGGCATGCGATTTCCGATCATTCCCCCGCGCCGCCCTGGGAACCGGGATGGTTGCCTACGAAAGATGGCAGAACAGCCTCGCCTCCCACGAAGACATACTCCGCGACCTGTTCGTGGAATCACCATTCGTCCATCCGAGCGTCATGTTCCGCGGGGAGGAAGTGCTTTCCGCCGGAGGCTACCGGGATCGGGGCTGGGCCGAGGATTATGACCTGTGGCTCAGGCTGGCCGCGGCCGGGACCCGCTTCGCGCGCCTGCAAAGGACCCTTTTCTTCTGGCGGGAGCGTCCGGAGCGCGCCACCCGAACCCTTCCGGAATACACCGCCGCCGCGTTCAGGGCCTGCAAGGCCCATCACCTGAGATCCACATTTCTCAAAGGGGTGGATGAAGTAATCCTGGCGGGGGCGGGCCTGGAGGGACGGGCCTGGCGCCGCGCGCTCCTGGGAGAGGGAATCCGGGTGGCGGGCTGGGTCGATGTCGACCCCGGAAAGATAGGCCGCACCCTCCATGGCGCCCCGGTCTCCGCCGCCCGTGAGGTTACGGCGGAAGACGGGGTGAAGATGCTCGTAACCGTCGGTACCCGAGGGGCGCGGCATCAGATACGGAAGTGGGCGGATGGAGCGGGTTTCGTGGAAGGAGTGGATTATCTCTGCGTGACGTAGGATGAAGGAAGGGCCAAGGTGTAATAAAAAACTCGTTTTTTACGACCTCGACGTCATCATTTCCGTCGGCCACCAGGTCAAATCAAGGCGGGCCACCTTTTTCCGCCATCGGAATCATACGCCCCCGGAAATTTCACCCAGACATACAACCCGGTTCCTGCCGGTATTCTTTGCCCGGTACAGGGCATCGTCGGCGGCGGCCAGAAGGGCATCCATGTCACTGTCCCCCCTGCCGCTGACCACGCCGATGCTGACGGTCACGGGCACGAGGCCGGATCGGGTTTCAATCCCCTTCAGGGCCACGGACTCCCGCACCCGTCCAAAGACACGTTCCGCCCCCTCCCCCGAAGAGTCCGGGGCAACCACCAGAAACTCCTCTCCGCCATACCGTCCGATACGGTCATAGGCCCTGAGGGCGCTCTCAACGGCGCGGACAAACCCGCACAGCACATCGTCCCCGGTCTGATGCCCGTACCTGTCGTTCACCCGCTTGAAGCGATCGATGTCGCACAGCCCTATGCTGAAAGGGATGCCGGAACGATCCGAGCGGGCAATCTCTTTGCGCAGGACGTCCAGGATGGCGCGCCGGTTGAGGATGCCGGTGAGCGGGTCGTGCATCGCCTCGTGGAGCACCGCCTCTTTCGCCTCGTTCATAGCGGTCTGCATCTCTATCATGCGCTGGCCGACCCGAATGCGCGCCCGCAGTTCGGCATTGTCATAAGGCTTGATGACATAATCATTGGCGCCCGCTTCCAGGGCCTCGACGATGCAGTCCTTGTCCCCCCTGGAAGTAAGGAAGATTATATAGGGAGGCGCGCTGGTGGGCAGTTGCCGGAGCCTCCTGCACACCTCAAGGCCATCCATGCCCGGCATGGTCCAGTCAAGGAGGGCCAGTTTCGGCGCGTCATCGCCGCTCAACGCCTCCAGTGCGGACTCGCCTTCAACCGCGATCACGGGCTCGTAGCCCCACTTCTTTATAATAGCCGCAAGCATGGTGCGGGAGGTGAAGTCATCCTCGGCTATGAGAATCCGCATCGTCCATCTCCTTTTCCATTGATAACAGTTGTAACGGGCTTAAATTTCATCACTTTTCAATGTAACCCCATATAACTTGACACCGCGAATCGCATGCAAAATACGAAAACAAAGGACGACAGTTTCCGGATTCCTCCAAGTTTACCCGTTTTTCCGTAAGGGTAAACATCATCCCTGCTTTTCCATCCAATCGGGGCCGCCCAGTACCCGGGCCACGAGCATGCTTGAAACATTGTCACCTACGGCGTTAATCATGGTGGCGGGCGCATCCACCAGCGTGCCGATCATCGTTATCAGGGGAAAGGCCTCCGGTGGAAAACCGTACAGGGAGAGTATCAACAACTCGCCAATGGTTCCGCCGCCGGGCACCCCGCTCACCACCACGCCGGTCAGAAGAGCTATTCCCAGGGCGGTCAGGACCGTCTCGACGCCGGAAAAAGGCATCTGGAAGACACCGAACAGGAAGGCGATCTTCAGAACCGCCGCCAGGCAAGAGCCCTCCATGTGTAGGGTCGCGCCGATGGGAATGACCACTTCGCTGATATCCCTGGGGATGCCGACGTCATCGGCGGCCTTCAGGTTGGAGGGGATCGTCGCCATGGAACTGCCGGTGGCAAGGGCGGTAACGGCGGGCGGAATGATGTGCCGCCAGAACCTTTTTACCCCTGCGGAGCGGCCGGCAAGAAAGGCATAGGCGGTAAAGGCGAAGATGAAATAAAGAATGGCCGCGGGATAATACAGCGCCATGGCCCGGGCATAGGAACCCATGAGCCGGGGCCCGAACACGCCCGACAGATAGGCAAAGTAGGCGCACAGGCCGACCGGGGCGTAATACATGATGAAAGAGACCAGCTTCATCATGACCTCGTTGGCCGATGCCAGGAACAGGGTAAAGGGCTTCCCTTTCTCACCCACCGCTGTTGCGGCAAGACCGGTCAGTATCGAGAAGAGAATCAGCGCCAGCATGTTGTTCCTGGATAAAAGGTGGGGAAAATCCGTAACAGTCAAGGCGCGGACCATCTGTTCAGAGGCGTTCACCCGCTGGATTTCAGCGGCGGCGGGCATGGGTATGGCGACGCTGGCCGCGGGTGGGTAGAGAATGGCGGCGAAGATCATCACCATCGAGGCGACGAGACCAGTCGCGACGAACACCATTGCCATTACAGAGAGAATCCGGCCCAGGCGGCGGATATCTACCATGGAGGCGACCGTGGACGAGATGGAAAAGAATACCAGCGGCACGATCACGGTAAAGAGCAGGTTCAGGAAAATATCGCCCAGCGGCTTCAGGGCGGCGGCGTCATCCCGCAGGACGATGCCCAGGACGGCGCCCAGGAGGATGGAAACGACAAGGATAATGGAAAAGCCATAGGATTTCAGAAAAGGGTGCATGTTTTTAATAATAGAGGGCAAAGCCGGACACGGCAAGTTTCTTGTCGCCCGGCAGGCAAAAAAAGGGGCGGTTTTTCGTAACCGTCCCCTGAGCGACATGGAGCTTGAGTTGCATGCTATTGAAATTTCTTTGCAATTTTCATGCGACTGCCTTAACATCCTGTTTTTTCATGGTTACATTCCTGTAATAGATCGGACATTTATCCCATGTGTAATACTCTCCGACGTATCCCTCTTCGGTTCATTCAAGGACACCGGCGCGGCCTTGTCATTCTTCTCGCATACATGACTCTTGCGCTTCTCCTGACCAATCCCGTCTCTTCGTCATCGGCTCCCCCCGCTGCACTGGACACCGGGGACATGGTCGCGCCCGTGGACGGCCCGCCGCGCTATCCCTTCACCAGGGACGCCTCCATGTCATGCGGCCGCTGGAAGCCCAACTCCAGGGACTATCCGTATTTCGGAGCGCCCAGGAACCCGAAACCCAGGCGACACGCGGGCGTCGATCTCTATCCCCCACAGGGCGAAGGAGCGCCGGTAAAGGCCATGAAAGCCGGGCAGGTGATTAAAGTAGCCCCCTTTTATACCAGGGCGAACGGCGAGAAAACCTATGGCGTCCTCATCGATCACGTTAATTTCATGGCAAATTACGCGGAACTGAAAAAACCTGGCCTGCAGGTGGGACAGCCGGTTGCGAGAGGAGAGATAATCGGTCTCGTCAGCGGAACCCGGCAACTTCATCTGGAACTGTATGAAGCAGGGACAAGGGATTGGTCGCGATGGCATGGCGAGAAACCAGAGAAACTGCTGGACCCCACCAGCGCGATGACAGAACTACTCTACGGGGAAGGGACAAAAGCGCGGGAATGAGCCCGGAAGGCGTTTTAGCAGGTGGACGGGATATGGATTGGCCAGCTCATAGAGGATGAACAAAGGGCGTCATGGAACCTGCTTCCCACGACGACCTTTGTTCATTGCATACACGACCGCCTTACGATGTCTTTTCGTTTATGAAGCGGACGAAGTCATTCATCGTCTTCAGCCTGGCGGCGCTGGTATCGGAAATATCGATGCCGAACTTCTTTTCCGCGGCAATGGCCAGGGCCGGGAAATCCATGGAGTCGATCCCCTGGGCAATAAGGGGCGCATCGGCATCGATGGCGTCTATCACCTCTCTTTCGAGGCCTATTTCGTCCATGAGGGCAAAAACATCCGCAATTTGTACCGGCATATCCCGTCTCCTTTCTTTTGGCGGTATCCGCCTTCAGTCGCGCTTGTTCAGCATGAAGCGCTGAATCTTGCCGGTGGCGGTCTTGGGCAATGCCGCGACCCACTCCACCTGTACCGGACACATGTAAGGAGGAAGGGAGCGGGCGGCAAAGCGCCGTAACTCCCTCTCCAGCTTCGGACCCGGCTCATAACCGGGGTTCAACACCGCATAGGCCATGGGACGGATGAGGTTCTCCACCTTTCTCCGGCCCACGGCGCACTCCATCACCGCCGGGTGCTCCAGCAGCGCTGACTCGACGCGGGCCGGAGAGACCCAGTGGGCATCCACCTTGAACATGTCGTCGCTCCGTCCCTGGTAGAAGAAAAACCCGTCCTCTTCCACGAATATGTCGCCGGTGCTCAGCCAGCCGTCCGCAAGCATCGTCTCCGCGGTCTTGTCCGGCCTGTTCCAGTAACAGAGGGCGATGCAGTTCCCGCGCAGGAGGAGATTTCCCGGGGTTCCGGAGGAAACCGGCATACCCTGGTCATCCACGATACGCGCCTCGAAGGGGGGAAGGATCCTGCCGGCCGAACCCGGCATGACCGCCCCGCACCGGTTGGAGATATAGATGTGCAGCGCCTCGGTGGAGCCGATACCGTCAATAATATCGATCCCCGTGGCCTCGACCCACTCCCGGTACAGGGGAACGGGCAGCGGCTCACCGGCGGATACGCAAAGGCGCAGGGAGGAGAGCCCTTCCTTGCCGTCCATGGTCTTGAGCAGCATGGTATAGACAACCGGCACGCCGAAGAAGACGGTTACCCCGTGACGGGAAATGATGCGCAGGATCTCCGCGGAATCGGGTTTTCCAGGAAAGAGAACCACCGTTGCCCCGAAACGGAGCGGAAATGAGAAGCTGTTTCCCAGTCCATAGGCGAAAAAGAGCTTGCTGGCGGAAAAGACGACGTCCCGCTCGCTCATAGCCAGCGCCTGACCGGCAAAGGCATCGGCCGTGAAAATGAAATCCCCGTGGCGATGGGGCACTCCCTTTGGCGCGCCGGTGCTGCCGGAACTGTACAGAATCAGGGCGAAGTCCTCTCCGGAAGGGGCATAGGGCTCGAGATCGGCCGAAGACGCGGCCAGGGCGGCGGAAAATTCGGGCGAGTCCAGCAGCATCGCCGGCAGCGAACAGACGGATGAGGCCTGAAGGGCCTCCGCAAGAGTCGTCTCGCTTACCAGCGCGGAGGCGCCCGAGTCGTGAAAGATGAATTGGTAATCCTTGGCGGAAAGACCCGGATTCAGCAGCACAGCGACAGCGCCGGCTTTGAGGCATCCCAGGAGGGCATAAAAATAGCCGGGGGAATCACCGGCGACAAGCACCACCCGGTCTGCCGGCTGAATGCCGGAAGAGCGCAGCAGGGAGCCGAAACGGCTGGAGAGCTCGTCAAGGCGGCGATAGGTTACGGTATTCTCACCGGCGATAATAGCGACCTTGTCCGGGTGGCTGGCAAGATTGGGCCCCAGAAGCGCGACGGCGGCGTTGGACGAAAGACTCATGGAGTGGCTCCTCTTCCGATAGGATTATTTCCTTATATTAGCGAGGCGCCCTTTTGTCAACGTCACAGATATTCCGCTGCTCCCGGTCGGACCTTTCGGGAGAGATACGGAACCACCTTCCGTCGCCGCTATTCCCACAGCTCTATGGAGGACTGCTCGGCTTCCCGCTTTTTCAGGGCGTCAATCCAGAACTGACGGTCGCGCTTGGCCAGGTGGGCATTCCGGTCAGTGCGGATCTTCCGCACATAGACCGAATAGTCGCCATGAAAGAAATAGACCACCCTGCCGTGGGAGCCGCCCAGGTCCCGCGCAGTTATGGGAATATTTTCCATGTCCAGGAATTCAGTCACGAACCGGCAGTTGTTCTCGCCGATGCGATAAACGGAACGCTGCTCGGCAAGGGAGCTGCCGCCAAAGACCTTGGCGCGCAGGTTGTGTCGCCGGGCGCCCTGTTTCATCATCTCGTTTATGAGCAGCTCCATGGCGTGGATGCCGTAGCGGCCGGCCTCCGAGAGGCAAATGGGGGTGACTGGGGCCTTCCCCCCGCCACTGATCAGGAAATGGTTCATCCCGATAATCTTTTGTACGGGATCATAGAGACAGGCCGACACGCATGACCCCAGCAGCGTTGAGATCACAATGGGCTGCGACGAAACGAAAAACTCGCCGGGCATCAGTATCACCCGTTTATATGGTCCATCAGCTTCTATTTTCAATCAAATCTCCAACGGTAATGGTGGAAGAGACGGGCGGCCCGTTACCCGACTTCAGCCTGCCTTCATCTGAAAGCAGAAAAGGGTTAGCTTTGGCCAGCTAACCCCTCTCTCACAAGAGACGTCAAGGGACTGAATCGAACCGCCGTTACGCAGGCGGTAGTATTGATGACGGCGGAACCGCCGACCGCTGCCCGACTGAGCCGGGACCATTGCAATTCTCGTATGTTTCGCATGCTTATGCCTCATGGGATGTAAAACAAACTCCAGCGACTTGTCAAGCTTATTTCAATATCCACATCGAGCTGCTCCACGCCGCCAGGCAGCAGATAACTCCGGAAACAAGCAGCGTGCCCGTCATGACGGCCCGGGTCGCCAGACCCTCTTGGCACAGTGCGCCGGTGCAGATTCTTTCCTTATGGGCCTCGAGCCAAGTAAAGGAGAGTCGCCGGCAAAGGACCCAAGCGCATCGTTTGCATTTTTTCGGCGCGGTATGGTAAAAAAGATGTTTGCAAGGAGGCGCAATGGAACGTACAACTATCGACGGCATTTCCCTTACCCTTGCCCACCCCGCGGAACTGCCGCTGAAATGGATCGGCCAGGAGGAGATCCTGCGCCAGTTGCTGGCCGCGTGGATGGTCATCGACGAGCGGGACATCCCCTTCAACCCGCGCCTCATCGGCAAGCCGGGCGTGGGCAAGACCACTCTGGCCTATGCGGCCGCCAGGAAACTGGGGCGAGAGGTCTACCTGTTCCAGGCCACCATGGACACCCGGCCCGAGGACCTCATCGTCACCCCGGTCATAGGGCCGGACAACCGCATCCAGTACGCCGCGTCATCGCTGGTGACGGCCATGCTCAAGGGGGGCGTCCTGATTCTGGACGAGGGGAACCGCATGAGCGAGAAGGCCTGGGCCTCCCTGGCGCCTCTCCTGGACGACCGCCGTTACGTTGAGTCCATCATCACCGGCCTCACCATCCCGGCCCATCGGGACTTCCGCATCGTGGTCACCATGAACGAGGACGCCTCCACCTTCGAGGTGCCTGAATACATCCATTCCCGACTCCAGCCGCAGATCTACATCGACTTTCCCGAGGCCGACGAAGAGTTGCTGATCCTCAAGGAAAACCTCCCCTTCGCCGACGAGGCCATCCTGCGCTACGTGGTGAATTTCCTCCAGCGCGCCCACGCGGCCGACGAGCTTTATTCGGTGCGGGACGGCGTCAACATAGCCCGCTATGCACTGAAGATGATGAAGGCGGGCGGAGGAGAGCCGGAGGGACTCCTTTGCCTGGCGGTGGAGCGGATACTCGGGGATGAGGCGCTCCACTATCTGGCATGACTGGCGACTTTCCTCCCGGACAGAACTGTTTCACGTGGAAGATTTGCCTGATTATCAAATAATATCAAACATATAACATCATTAAAACCCGGTTTTTGTACGGATGATGCGCCCAACTTCGAAATCCATTGAATCTTAAAAAAAGGCGCTCATATATTGAAGATTTCAGCCAGAGGTTTTCATGCAGTCCCAATTGCCGCATCCATCAACCCTTCCACCTCCCCTGGCCCTCTTGCGAGCCACCCCCGCCGGCGCCATCTACGGTCTCTCCGACAAAAACACCCTCTTCAAGGGTCTGGATGACTGTGCGCACGAAGAAATGAGGGGCGCTGAATGGCATGACGACGGCGCCGTCCTGACACTGAAGATGCAATCGGGCCGCTGCGTCTCCTTTACCGTCTCCGGCGAAAAACTGGTGACAAAGTGCGGGTGCAATGACTGGGCGCCGGGACATCAATGCCGCCATGTGGTGACCTGCTGGGCGCTCGTCAAGAAGGCCGTGTCGCCGGAGAGCCTCTCCTCCATCAGTTTCAGCTCTCGCCTGTTGAAGGATGTCCGGATTCTGCTGGGGATTGCCGAAGAACAATCTCCATCGAAGAAGATGAAGTCCGCGTCTCCTTCCGCAACCGCCCTCAGCCGCCGGGCCCGCCCATCGGGCAATGCCTCCTCCCTCCGTCCGGCGCCCGAAAGGCCTGTGAAAAAGGCGATCCGCCTGGTGCTGGAAAAAAGGCAGGGCCGTCTTTCCGGCGTGATCCGCAAGGGAGAGGATCAGGTCCTGCCCTACGGCTGGGACGGAATTCCGGCTGATATGCGGCGCTTCCTTGTGGAGCACTATTTTTTTGAACCAACGAGGGAATTTTTCAAGAGATTTTCAGCAATGAAGGGGGGATATCCCATCGTCTTCCGGCAAGGGAACGGCCAGGAGGTCCCCCTTGACTTCCGCGCCGACGAACCGCTCCGGGCCGGGATCTCCTTCCACCTGGACAAGGACGAGGTACGGATCACCAGATGTTCCCAGAACGGCGACCCGCTTCCGCCTGATGCGGTTATCGCCGGAGAATGCCTCATCTCGCCAACGTTGAAAGCGGTTTATCCGGTTGCAGAAACAGCGCCGTGGGAGGTGTGGGACCGGATCGAAGATCTGCTGGCAGAGGACCTCGACGTGTTTGAAAACGACGTGGCGCAGGATAATGAAACAATAACCGCAAGCCTGGACACATTCAACCAGATCTCCCTGAAGATCAGCCTTGAAACCATGGAACGGATGGGAAACGCGATCCGTTTCTTCCACGCCGGCGAAGAGGCCGACGCCTCCCTGTCACGCCCCCTGTCCTGCGTTCTGAGGGCCGGGGACGATCCGGACAACGACAACATCGCGCTTGAACCGGAAGGAGAGCTGGACGGCATCAGCCTTCCTTTTTCCGAAGACGCGTTTTGCCTGTTCGTCCCTCGCCTCCGGAGCTCCCTTGCCCAGCCTCTCCGGGCCAGGAAGCGCCTTACCGCCATCATCGACACCACCTTCGCCGTTCTGGACAGCCCCAGCGCCGCGACCCGCGACAAGGCCTTGCGGACCGGGCTGGGCGGTCCCCTTTTCGTGAAGCGGGCCGTAAAGGCCGAGGCAAAATGGGTCGTTAATCTAGTCGCGGCCCAGAGCGCCGCGAGGATGCTTTGCGTCATCGCCACCCGGCAGGGATGGAGGTTCGGCATCGAGGACCGCTCCGCCCAGGCGCGGATGATAAGGCTTTTGTATTCCATCTTCGGTCTGGATTGCTTCACTGACGGCGAATGGCCGTGCTCAATGGAGATCCCCGGAAAGGAGCTTCTCCCCCGGATGGGAGAACTGGTGGCGGCCCTGGAACAGGAGGGTTTCACCTTCCGCATGCATGGGCAGCCCGTCAGGCTTGGAAACTGGGACTTTACCATCAGCGCGGCCGCCGACGGCATCGACTGGTTCGAGCTGAGCCCGGAGATACGCTGCAACGGTGAAGTGCTGGCGCTTGAAGAGCTTGGCGGCCTGCTGGATGCGGGGATGTTGCGCCAGGGTGACGCCTGTTACCTGCTGGGAGACGAACAGCGCCGGATCCTGGAGCTTCTGGCGGGGGGCGGAGGCGCGGGAGGCAAACGGAAGAAGAAAGGCGAAATCGTCCGCATTCCGCGCCTGCGGATCCTGGACTGGCTGGAGCTCCGCGCCCATGGCGTCACCCTGCGTCTCCCTCCCGAAGAGGAACGCCTGCTGGCAGGCCTGACCCGCCTGGAGAAGATCCCCGAACCGCCGCTGCCGCCGGGACTGAAGGCGGACCTGCGCTCCTACCAGAAGGAGGGGTTCCACTGGCTGGCCTTTCTGCATGAGCACCGCTTCGGCGCCTGCCTGGCGGACGATATGGGGCTGGGCAAGACCGTGCAGACCATCACCTTCCTGGCCGGAATCGCCGAGGGGACCGTATCCAGCCCGGCAGGAGAAACTCTGCCCCACCTCATTGTGGTGCCCCCCTCCCTCATATTCAACTGGGAGAGTGAGATCGCCCGCTTCTATCCCTCCTTCCGGGTAGCGACCTACGCCGGACCCCGGCGGAATTCCGACTTTACGGGTGCGGACATCGTCCTCACCAGCTACGGCATCCTCCAGAGGGACGCGGACATCCTGGCCGCCATTCCATTCCACGTGGCCGTTTTCGACGAGGCCCAGCAGGTGAAGAACATCAATGCCGCCACCACCGGCGCGGCCAGGCGCATCACGGCCCGCTTCAAGCTGGCCCTCACCGGCACGCCAATGGAGAACCACCTGGGGGAATACTTCTCCATCATGGACCTGTGCGTTCCCGGCCTGCTGGGGAGTTACGACCGGTTCCGCCGCGGGCTCGACCTTCGCGGCTTCGGAGGGGTCGACACCCTGGTGCGCCGCACCCGCCCCTTCATCCTTCGCCGCAGCAAGCAGATGATCGCCGATGAACTGCCGCCCCGGCTGGAGGCAGACCTCTACCTGGAGATGAATCCGAAGCAGAAGGCCCTCTACCAGAGGACGGTGGAGGAGGTGAAGGGAATGGTGGGAGAAGCCTTCCGCGACAAGGCCGCGGGCCAGGCGCGCATGATCGCTCTCACCGCCATCCTCAGGCTTCGCCAGATATGTCTCTGCCCATCCCTCATCCATCCGGACGCAAAGAGCGAATCCCCCAAACTGGAATGCCTTGCCGAGCAACTGGCGGAACTGGGAAAGGAAGGGCACTCAGCCCTGGTCTTTTCCCAGTTCACCAGCTACCTGGACATCATCGAAGCGGGTCTCAAGAGCCACAGGATTCCATACCTCCGCCTCGACGGCGCCACACCGGTGGCGAAAAGGAAGGAACTGGTGAACAGCTTCCAGAAGAGCGCTGAGCCACTGGTCTTCCTCATCAGCCTGAAGGCGGGCGGCAAGGGACTGAACCTCACCCGGGCCACCTATGTCTATCACCTGGACCCGTGGTGGAACCCGGCGGTGGAGAACCAGGCCTCGGACCGGGCCCATCGCATCGGCCAGACCGCCAAGGTCACCGTCACCCGGCTTCTCATGCGGCACACGGTGGAGGAAAAGATGATGGCGCTCAAGGAGCGCAAGCTGAAGCTGTACAAGGCGCTCCTGGACGATGCCTCCGGCTGCGGAGGAGTCGCCCTGACCAAGGAGGATTTCGATTTCCTTCTGGGGGCGTGAGAAGGAATATTCCCTGCGGCCTTCTTGTTTACAACCAGATGCTGGTGTATAAAAAAGGGCATAAATAATCCGGTTCTCTGAAGAAAATAATGGTTGTAGCGCGGTAATTGCGCTTGACATCGAGACTCTTGCAAAAGTGTCGAAAAATACTCCCCATCCCTTGATGGGAGGGGGTTGGGGCATAAGCGCTAACTTAAATATTGCTTTTTAGCGTAACAATGCTACCATTGC
>CAZFCG010000009.1:0-45866 GCA_964517595.1 uncultured Geobacter sp.
CTGAACTGAATCTGAACGCAATATTGACCATGCTATTCATTTACAGTTCCTTAGTATCAGAAGGTTGTCATCCCCCATCCCCTGGGATAAAGCTCCGGCAACTCCACCGGCAGCAGCCCCCTGGGAAACTGCTTGCCGGTAATGATCCCGGCAAGGGCCCGCATGGCCACCGGCCGGTCGCTGTATACGGCAAGATACGCGGAAACGTTCGGGATCCGGGTCAGGTCGTAGGGTGATCGCATGGCGGCGACAACGAGGTTACCGGAGTCCAGGGACAGGATCAGGTCCTTCCACGGGGTATTACTGGTCAGGTTGTAGCTGCCCGCCAGGATCACCGGCGCTCCCCTAACTGCTTCCAGGACCCGCGCCGTGTCCTCCGGCGCCGGCTGAAGGGGAGCGTAGCATGGGACCAGCCAGGGGAGTTCAGAGAGAAGCGGCTGGAGATAGGAGGCCATCTCCGTCGGCCAGACTACCGGGATCGGGGTCCCCCAGGAGAGAGGAAGGAGCTTCCGGTCGTTGCGCGTCAGGGTCACGCCCATGTCCGCGACCCGGCGCGCCACGGCCATGTGCTCCGCCGATGCCAGGGACGCCTGCCACTCCACCTTGGGATAGGGGTCGTCAAGGATGCCGTAGTTGTCCTTTATGGTCAGAATCCTCCGCACCGAAGCGTCAAGGCGCTCCATGGAAATACGTCCGCTCCGGACCGCCGCCACCAAGGCCCGGTGAATCCCGTCCTGTTCCGCCGGCTCGTGCCCCTTGTCCGCGCCGTAAAGGAGGATGTCGCACCCCGCCAGAAAGGAAAGTATCGAGGCCTCTTCCAGCCCCCAACCCTGGACAATGGCGCCCATGCCCATGGAATCGGTGATAATAAGACCGTCAAAACCGATTTCTTGCCGCAACACCCCGAGGATCGGCGCGGACAGGGTCGCGGGAAGGCCGGACGGGTCGAGAGCCGGCACCACCACATGGGCGGTCATTACCATGGGAACCCCCGCCTTTGCCATGGCCTTGAAGGGATAGAGCTCGACCGTGTCGAGCCGGGCGCGATCATGACGTACGATGGGGAGGCCCAGATGGGAATCCACATCGGTGTCGCCGTGTCCCGGAAAGTGCTTTGCCGAGCACAGCACCCCAGCGTCGCGATACGGCTTGACCTGGGCCGTTCCCAGGCGCGCCACATCCTCCGGAGACGACCCGAAGGAACGGACGCCGATGATGGGGTTTTCGGGGTTGCTGTTCACGTCCACCACGGGCGCGAAATTCATGTTGATGCCCAGGGCGCGCAGTTCCCGCGCCATGATACCGGCGGAGCTCGCCGACAGCTCGGCGCTCCCCCCAGCGCCAAGGGCCATGTTTCCTGGAAAGAGCGTGACCCCCTGGGTGATGCGGCAGATCCAGCCCCCCTCCTGGTCGATGGAGACAAAGAGCGGTATTCCACCGGCGTCGCGGGCCGTGTCCTGGAGAGAGGTGACAAGACCGGCCACCTGGGTGGTATTTTCAATATTGCCTGAACTGCTGTAGAGGATCACTCCCCCCAGTCGCAGGTCGCGGATGCGCTGCCGCTGCTCAGCGGACAGTGCCGTTCCCCGGAAAAAGCCCACCATGACCTGGCCGACCTTTTCCTCCACCGACATGCCCTTCAGGAGCTTGTCCACCCGGCTTTCCTGTTCTGTGGAGTCAGAACCGCAGCCCGGCAGCAGAACGGCAAGCAGCAGAAACGTAATGACAACAAGACGCTTGAAAATGTTCATGGGAATATTCCTTTCCCGGATGTCATATCCCCGGAAACAAGGGACTCGTTGTCTACACAAACATCCCTCCTTTCCGCGAAGTCGCTTCCATCAGATAGCACGTTACCTGCTTTTTTTGAAGGAAAAAGGCGCCTGCCGGAATATTAACGAGACCGCAAAGTACGAGGCTGCAAAGTGACGTTCGCTGTGATAGCAGCGGAAGGGTGATTGTCTTCGAGGTCAACGGGCGCCCATCGCTGGAACTGCCGAGCCGGTATCCTCGCCTGCCAGGGAACGGTTCCCTGCGGCGTGAGGTCGCCTGCCTGTAGCTGCCGTTTTCGGGTTGAAACGTCCCATTTTTGGGAGTAGTATCTCCCGATGTATTCCAGCTATTCCAGCAGTACCCCTCCGCATTTAGATTAACTACACTTCACCGGAGTCTTCCCGTGTCAGAAAAAACTCTCATGATCGGCAATGAGGCCATCGCCCGCGGCCTGGTGGAAAACGGCTGCGCTGTTACCACCTCGTACCCCGGCACCCCCGCGTCGGAGATCCTTTCGTCCGTCGTCTCCTGGCAGCGCAAGGAAGGAACCCCCATGCACATCGAATGGGGGATCAATGAAAAGGTCTCCCTGGAGATCGCCTATACGGCCAGCATCTGCGGCCTGCGCTCCGCGGTCGCCATGAAGCAGGTCGGGCTCAACGTGGCCTCGGACCCCTTCATGAGCGCCGCCTACCAGGGGGTGAAAGGGGGGTTCCTGGTCATCAGCGCCGACGATCCCGGGCCCCATTCCTCCCAGACCGAACAGGACAGCCGCATGACGGCCATGCTCGCCAAGGTCCCGGTCCTGGACCCGGATTCACCGCGCCAGGCAAAGGAGATGGTCGCCCTCGGCTTCGAGCTCTCGGAAAGGTTCGAGATACCGGTGCTGCTGCGTCCCACCACCCGCGTCTGCCATGCCGGCCAGGATGTCTCCCTGGATGAGGTCCGCCCCGGAAACCGCTCCGTCGAGTTTGCCAAAGACCCGTCCCGCTGGGCCTCCACGCCGAAATTCCGGCTCGGCCAGCACCGGAGGCTGGTGGAGAAGCTTGAGGAGATTGCCGCTTACGCCCCCACCGCTCCCCGCCGGTTGAATCCCGGAGTCAGGGCGCGTCGGGCGGTGGTCGCCTCCGGCGTGGCCGCTGCCCACAGCCGGGAGATCCTGGAGGAAGCGGGACTCCTGGGCGCCCTCCCCTTCTACCAGGTGCTCCAGCCCTTCCCCCTGCACCGGAGTTTCCGGGACCATCTTCTTGCCGACTATGACAGTATCCTGATTCTTGAAGAAACCAGCGGTGTTATCGAAATGCAGCTCGCCGACCGGAACCGTACCCTGGGCAAACTGACCGGTTTTGTCCCGGAAGCGGGCGAACTCTTCCCGGAGACGGTAGAGCGGTTGATCCTGGAATTCGCCGGACTGGCGGGCGAGACATCGTCACCCATTGAGACATCCGGCGGCCGGCGGCCGACCCTCTGCCCCGGCTGCCCCCACCGCGCCAGCTTCTATGCCGTCAGGAAAGCCGCGCCCCGCGGCATCTATCCCAGCGACATCGGCTGCTACACCCTGGGGCTCAACCTGGGCGCAGTGGACACGGTGCTCTGCATGGGCGCCGCGGTCAGCCAGGCGGCAGGCTTCTACCAGGCCCACCGGCTGGCGGGCAAGGAGACGGATATCATTGCCACCATCGGCGACTCCACCTTCTTTCATGCCGGAGTCCCGCCGCTCATTGACGCCGTGGCGCAGAACGCCCGCTTCGTACTGGTGATCCTCGACAATTCCACCACGGCCATGACCGGCAACCAGCCGACTCCGGCTCTGGGTGTGGGGGCCGGGGATGCGCCCACCACGGCCGTTGACCTGGCCGCGCTGGTTGACGCCTGCGGCGTGGGTTTCCGCCGCACCGGAGACCCGGCCGACCTTCCCGCGTTCATCGACCTCCTGAAGGAGGCGCTGGCATTCAGCAAGAGCGCTGGGCCCGCGGTGGTCATCGCCCGCCATCCCTGCCTTCTCGATCGGCGCCGGAAAGAACCGCCTCCCAGAAAGAAAGTCACGGTCACAGAGGCGTGCAACGGATGCAAAGCATGCGTCACGACCTTCGAATGCCCGGCCCTGGTCTATGACGACAAAACTGCCCGCGTTTCCATCGACCGCCTCATCTGCGCGGACTGCGGCGTCTGCATCCACGTCTGTCCCAGGAACGCCATCAGCGAGATTACGGAAGAGGAGGGAAGGCCATGAGATCCGGCGAACTGGTGGAGAGGCAGCAGGTAATCATCAGCGGCGTGGGCGGCCAGGGGGTCCTGTTCGTGACCCGTCTCCTGGCCGAGGTCGCAATCCGGAACGGGCTCGAAGTCATGTCTTCGGAGACCCACGGCATGGCCCAGAGGGGAGGGATCGTGGTATCCCACCTCAAGGTTGGCGGATTCGCCGGGCCGCTGGTGCGCGCGTGCAGGGCCGACGTTATGCTTGCCTTAAAGGAAGAGAACCTTTCCCTGCACCGTCCCTTTCTCCGCGACAAGGGGTGGGCAGCGGTCAACGCCCCCTCTCCGCCGGCAAACGGCAACGGGATATGCGTCCATGCCCTCGATGCCGACCGCCTGGCAAAGGAATCGGGGCTGCTGCGGGGAGTGAACCTGATCGTGCTGGGATTCCTCCTCGCGGAAGGCTCGCCGTTCCCCTTCTTCTGCGGCCCCGGCCAGGTGCAGAGCGTCCTGGAGAGCGGCACGGGAAAAACGGCGGCCGACTCCCTGCGGGCGATGGAACTGGGGCTGATCCACGGGAAACAACACTACGAGGAAATGGGATGATGCTGCATCGCTACCCGCCGCACTTCGAAACCACTGATGAATTGATCGAACTCCAGACGCGGGGCCTCCGCTGGACGGTCTCCCATACCTGGAACAACTCACCATTTTACCGGAAACGCTTTGAAGAAACGGGAATAACGCCTGAGAAGGTGAGGACGCTGGACGACCTGGCGAAGCTCCCCTTCACCACCGCCGACGACCTGCGCGCCGGCTACCCGTTTCCCCTGCTGTCGTGCGATCAGGCGGACATCGTCCGCATCCATTCGTCGTCGGGAACGACCGGAAAGAGGAAGATCCTCAGTTATACCCAAAAGGACATCGACGACTGGCTCTCCATGTTCGGCAGGTGCTACGAGATGGCGGGTGTCACCCGCGAGGACCGGGTGCAGATATGTGTGGGGTACGGGCTGTGGACCGCCGGCGCCGGGTTCCAGCTGGGCTGCGAGCGGATCGGAGCGCTGGCCATCCCCACCGGTCCCGGCAACCTGGAGATGCAGGCGGCCTTCCTGGTGGACATGAAATCCACGGTCCTGTGCTGCACCGCCTCCATGGGCCTCCTTCTGGCTGAGGAGGCGCACCGCAGGGGGCTGAGGGACCGCATCGGGCTACGCAAGGTAATCCTCGGCGCGGAGCGGACCAGCGACGCCATGATTGAGGCCATCCGCGCCAACCTGGGAGTGGAGGAGGTGTACGACATCCCCGGCCTCACCGAACTCTATGGACCGGGCGTCGGCCTCTCCTGCCGCTGGAACACCGGCATCCACTACTGGGCCGACTATTACATCCTGGAGGTCCTCGACCCCGAAACCCTGCAACCGGTGGCGCCGGGCGAGATCGGCGAGATGGTCTTCACCACCCTTCGCAAGGAGGGGGCGCCGCTCATCCGCTACCGTTCCCGCGACCTGACACGTCTGATGCCAGGCGAATGCCCCTGTGGCTGCATCCTGCCGCGCCACGACAAGATCCTGGGCCGTTCCGACGACGTGGTCATTTTCCGGGGAGTCAACATCTACCCGGGACAGATTGACGAAATCCTCTCCGCCATTCCCGGGCTGGGTAGTGAATACCAGGTGGTTCTGGACCGTCACGACGACGGCAAGGATTACATGGTGGTCAGGGTGGAGCGGGCCGCGGACGGCAACGGGGGAGAGAACGAACGGATCGGCAAAACCATCACCTCGGCCATCAAGCATGCGATGCTGGTCTCCTGCACTCCCGAGGTCGTGCCCCACGGCGCCCTGCCCAGATCGGAACGCAAAACCCAACGCATGTTCGACAATCGGAAGTTCTGACCGGGCTTCGGCTCCGCTCAACGAGCAAGATGGGGAACGGGATTATTGCCGGAACGCCTGTCCTTTATCTAACCGAGCACATTTATCATTGAAAAAGCATCTGGCCACTGAGTTCCCAGAGAAAATTCGAATATTGATACGGTTTTTCGATCTGACGCATTTCCGTAGTAATTTCTCCGTTTCTCTGAAAACTCCGTGGTTGTCAGCCGACTCCGGAATTATTCCCGCCTAGGCCATGTTCTTGACTATGTAGTTCGCCAGTTCCCCAAGACAATTCACATAGCTGCCGTATTCGTTGTCATACCAGCCAAACAGTTTCGCATGCGTGACGGGGATATTCACCTCGGCGTCCGAGGGGAGTCCCAGGCTCGCAAGGGTCTCCTCCGGCAGGTTGATGAAACCTGTCCGGGTGTGGCTTTCATGGCCTTCGATGACCACCGCGGCGGGTACGCCGATGAGGTCCGAAGAGACGTTCTGACGGTCGCTGTATACGAGCAGACCCTTCTGGGAACCCTCCGAGGCTTTCCTGTAGATATCATTGAGAAGCAGGTGGTTTATCACCGGCTCTCCGGCGTCATTCAGGGGCGTATGGAAGGTCAGGTTGAGGATGATCAGCGACACCGTATTGGTGGGTATGCGGACCGAGTCGGCCATGAAGCCAACCCTTTGAATCTCGGGAAGGACCTTTTCCAGGGCCTTAGCGGACCCGGTGGTGGAGAGAATGATGTTGTTCATCACCGAGCGGTTCTTGCGCAAGTCGGAGGCGCCGGTCTTGGGAACCGAGTCGAGAACATTCTGGGTATTGGTGGCCGCATGGATGGTGGACATGGACGCGGTAAGGATATGGGATGTCTCCCTGCTCTCCAGAAGGGGCTTCATCATATGGGCCAGACCGGTTGTGGTGCAGGAGGCGGCTGAGACAATGTTGTGCCTGGCGGGGTCGAAATCGGTATGGTTTATTCCCTGAACCACCAGGATACTGTCGTCAGGCAGTGACTTGGTCTTGTCCTTGATCTTGAAGGGCGCGCTTGCCAGCACCTTTTCAGCTCCGCCTTCCAGATGGCCGCGGATGCTTCCAGTCTTGTGGTCCGCCGGCAGAGTGGGGTCAAGGAACTGGCCGGTGGTCTCAACCACCAGACGCACCCCCTCCCCGCGCCAGGCAATATCCTTGGGATTGCGGGCTTCCCGTAGAATTTTCACGGAGACTCCGTTGATCTCCAGTTCCGCCTTATCGGCGTCCACGACCCTGATATCGCATCTTCCGCCGTATCCTTTGAGGAATTTGCCCAGCGGTCCGTAGGTTGAATCGGTTTCGATTACCTGGATAAGATCGTCCAGACTCCTGCCGACCTCCCTTCCGGTGTTGACGATGATCCTGTCGAAATACCTGGTGTGCAGATGGTTCCACAAGGTCAGTTTGCCGATTCGGCCCAGTCCGTTGATACCCAGAGGATGTGATGTTTTGTCGCCTGCACTCATTAGTGCCCCCCTTATGTCATGATTCCGGTTCTGCCCGAGCGCCTTCAGTAGCTCTCCGTATAGCCAACCGGGTAGTTTCCTCGATAGATGTTGCCAAGCCTGCCGTCGATTGCAATCTCGTCTCCAAGAGACAATTCCACCCCACTGATGAAACACTTTTTTTCCGTCTCCGCCACCTGCAGGACCTTGCAGTTGACGATGCATATCTTGCCCAGGCGGGCCGCGGTTACCGCCGCGTGGGAAGTGGCCCCTCCCCTGGCCGTGAGGAGTCCGTCGCACTCGAAGATCATGTCGATATCGTCGGGTACGGTGTCGGGTCGAACCAGTATCTTCTTCTTGCCGGGGAACGCGGTGGATGCGTTGGCCAGGTCTTCCCGGTCGAAAACGAGGACACCGTTCATGGCGCCTCCGCCTATGCCGATGCCTGAGCCGAGGAATTGCATGGATTTCTGGTCCGCTGCGAAAACACACAGTTTTTCCGGCTCGCTTGTGGTGTAATCCCGTGTCTGGAGTATATAGAAATCCTCCTTGCGTGGTGATTCGAAGGTAAACTCCAGTTCCTGGTGATTATAGCCGAAGGATTCCACAAGCAGCTTCGAGCGATAAAGAAGCTCCTTGTATACGTCCGGGAAATCCTTTTCAAGGGATATGCGGATGTTGCCCGGTATATTCTTGCGCTGTTTTTCCGAGATGGGAAGTGTATGCACCAGGCCGGAGACCACGTCTTCTCCCTGGCTGAAAAGGGTGAAGTCTCCATAAAGGCTTACTCCCGGCTTGTCCTCCAGTGGGTCGCGGGTGAATACCACCCCGGTGCCGGAATCGGTGCCCAGATTGCCCAACACCATCTGCTGCACGATGACCGCGGTTCCCCACTCTTCGGCGATCTGCAGGTGGCGGCGGTAGGTTCTGGCCCGCTCGGTATACCAGGAATCCATGGTTGAGAGGATAGCCTGCATGATCTGGCGGAAAGGGTCCTGCTCAACGGGAACGTGGTGATCCTTCAGCAGATCCCTGTAGGAAAACGTGAGCTCCCGCATCTGCAGGTCAGAAAACTGCACCTTGCGGGCCACCTGATGCAACTTCTTGAAATGGGACATGCGACGGTCGAACTCGTCACGGGGGATCCCGTGGGCCATCCCCCATCCCTGGAGGAATCGACGGTAGCAATCCCAGGCGGTCCAGCCCATGTCCGGCTTGCGGCTCAACCCCTCGGCCACCCGGTCGTTCATCCCCACATTCAGATAGGTGTCCATGGCGCCCGGCATGGAAATGGCGGTGCCTGATCTCACGGAGAAGAGGAGCGGACGGTCAGGATCCCCCAGCCTCTTTCCGGTGATGCCCTCCAGTTCGGATAGTTTCTGCTTCACCAGTTCTTCAATCTCGGCCGTCAGCTCCGGATGGCGCTGGATGGCGCGGCGATGACGGAACAGCTCGGTGGTTAGGACGAAGCCCGGGGGTATGGGAAAATCCTGCGCATACAACTGTTTCAGGAAATAGGCCTTCGCGCCGAGGAATATCTGGTTGTCCATCTCTGAAGTTGCCCGGTAGATGGGACTTATTATCAGGTCCGGGTCAAAGCTCATGATATTGCGCAACACTTCGGGCGTAAGGCTCTCCACCATGGTGCGGAGGGTGTTCAGCACGTCGGATATGAAATTGTCCAGTTGCTGGACCAGGAAGGCCGAAGACAGCACCTCCCGGTAGAATTTTTCCGAGATCCTGTGCACCTCCTGCACGTCGATCTCTCCGGTTGAGTGGTTCTGGCGGATCTGCTGGTTAGCCACTGTTTTCAAGGGATTATCAAAATTTCGCAGGAAGTATTCGTGAATGATTTCACGGATATTCTGGGCCATGAACTGAAAGAGGTTCACATACTGGTCAAGGGTAAAGCTGGCGGAGGTCAGGCTGTACTGGAACATCTTGAGGTTGGAATCCAGCCCTTGGTTGGTGATGCCGTCCAGGAGGAGGCCGTGGCGGAACAGCTCCATAATCCTGGCGATCTTTCTCAGAGACTTGGCGGTGATGTAGTTCATGTTGATCTGGCCGATGAGCTGCGTCATCAAGGCCACCGCCAGCCGCTCCAGGCGGAAGGTCAGGCCCAGGGCCTCGAACTTGGCCTCGTGGTACTTTCCGTACATGGACGGAATTCCGGCCGCGATATGCCTCTTGTGGTAGATATCCTCACAAGGCTCTGATTTCTCGGGGTCAAGGATAATTTCCCTCAACCGCTCCATGAAGTAGTACACGCGTCTCAGGGCTGCCTCGGCGTTTCTACCCTCAAGCTGGCCGCGAAACTCCTCTATTTCATCATCCGGAAATATATGGAGCTGCTTCATCACCGGAATGATCTGGTGATAATCCAGGGTATATTTGGTTTTAAGAAGCTTGTAGATATCCAGAAGGCCCCTGAAACGGATCTGGTCCCGCTTGGGATATCCTTTCAGCTGTTTCGCCGGATTAAGGTTTTCCTTCTCCAGAAGCTCCTCCGGCTCCAGGCCATGGGCCTCGCAAAGAGAAACCACGATGCCGTGAACGGGTTCGAACCATTCACCCGAATTATTGAGGGAACAAAAGACATCCTGGGGAATTATGTCCCTGAGGGGCTCCGCGATGCCGTTGTGCCAGTAGCGGATAATCCTCCTGGCAAGTTCGATGTGGGTGTTGTTGCTCTCGGTATGCAGTTGCTTGCGCAGAAAATGGATAAGACGGTCCTGGCGGAAAGAAACCTCGTCCATCCGCGTGGTGATGTCCCTCAAATCTCCCTCCGCGCCTATCTCGTTGAAGTAGACGGGGAAGATGCGCGCCAGTTGTTTCACCATCTTGTAAATGGGCGCAATGTCCGAATTCAGCAACCTGGTGATATCCCTCTGAAACAGATCCGTATCCGAAATGAAGATGCCGCGGACACGCAGATTGACGATGAGGGCCGAGTGGAGCTTGAGCATTCTTCCGGGGCTGCATTCGATAAGCTCCATCCAGACACGGATGTTCTTGATATGGTTCTTGTCAATGCAGACCTGCCAGTCCGGGCTGATCCCGAAGACATTTCCCGGCACAAAACCAAAACAGATCAGGCGATCGACGAAACGGTTTATAATGGCCTGATTTCCCAGGTCGATGACTTCCCTGCCCAGAGTGAGGATGCAATCCAGAAGAGTTCCCATGTGGCCGGACTTCTGGGCTTCAAAGAGGTGAAAAATCCTTTCCAGGAAGGTTATCATCTCCTTTTCGCCACAGGCGCTCTTAACAATACGGAGCATCCGGTTCAGGTCCCATAGCAGGTGATCCTTCAGGTGGGCCATTCCGGGAAGACTCAACAGGTAAAAAAGGTAATAGATTCGATCGAGAGCAGGCTCCTCTTCATCCATGCAGCTTCGGAAACGGTTGGCTATCCCGGAAAAATCGGGTATCCGCCGCAGTTCCTCCCAACTCCCCGCATCCGCCAGTTGTCTTCGCAATTCCTCGAAGAAAGGCTTGCCCACATAGGCTGCCCGGCCGCTCATGTCTGAACGGAACAGGGATTTTTTGTTCGCCAGCCAGGATTCGATGGAAGAGCTCTTTTCCCAGAAATCTATGTTGCAGTCCAGGGCCTGACGAAGCATGCCAAGGGTCTGCTCCCTGTAGTGCGCATCTTCCGCCAGATGCCTTATGCGCTCTTTCATGAAACCGGAGGCACGCACCATGACATGTTCGCTGATGGGAAAAACCTCCCCGAGAAGATCAATCACCCTGTCCAGGATTTCCCGGGAAACATTCTTCTGCTTGTGCAGGGAATCGGCGAACGCCAAGAGGGTTTGCAGCGTTCGCTCCTGCTGCTGGTCGGGCAAGGGAAGACGAAGCAGGGCGCCAAACATCTCCAGGATCACGAGAAGCGCCCTCTCATGGTCCGGGATCGATATATAGAACCAGAGATCGTCCAGGGCAAGCTTTCGCAAAAGATCCACCACCAGTTCAGGATTGATATACGGGTGGTGGTATTCAGACAGGAGTTCCTCGGCCCTTTTGTGTATACCGAAGTGTGAACGGGAAAGGGAACAAAACCACTGATGCTCCGCAGGGATATCTATCTTGCCGCGGGTGGCGGCCAGGTTTACTTCCAAGGCCTTGGAAACGAACTTTTTCATCACGGAACCTGTAACTGTAACTATTTTATATATTTGGGGTAATATCCGGGACCGGTATGTGGAAATTCTAGATAGTGGCCATCCCGAAACTCCGGATGAGCCACTGCTGGTTTCCAATCCAGGAACGAAGAATTTTTCGTCTTGACGAGGAAATCGGGGGATTGCGCGGCGTACGCTGGTACGCCGCGCAAGCAAACACGAGATTGACACCGCCAGGGCAAAAAAGAACCGTTTTTGGATGGAAACTAGATACGGTCAAAACGGAGATGAGTGGAAGCAGCGCGCTTATGGAAAAAATGTAGCATATCCCGTGTTGCAAGCAAATATTTATTTTCCCTAAACTTTGCTTGCCACGGGATTTAATAACCTGAGCGCCGGTGAATTCATGCGGTTATCGTCACCATTACCCGAACAGGCGATCTCTCCCCATGAGCGCCAGCAAAAAAACAGCCCGGACTATTGTGTTGACACGATGTTACAAAACAATGTATATGGAAGTAAATTGCAGGATATTTTTATATAATTCAATACATTTATAGATATTACACAATTCACCAATCCTATAAATCAGTAGTAATTTCAGATAATTAAAATTCTTATAATCAAATCCCTGCATTATTCAGGCGGATGATTACGCGAAGCGAACGAGGAAAAAATTTTTCAGGAGGTGGGCGGCATGGCGGGAAAAATTCGGCAGATGATTGATTCCATCATTATCCAGAGAGCAAAAGACAACCCCATGTTGGAGCGCGTGATAAAGACAAAACTGATCCTAAAGGGTATCAACCCCGCGAAATTCAACGCACAGTCCGACGATGATCCCGTGGTCATTGGAAAACTGGAAAAAATGATGCGGGAACTCAAGTAATTCAATTGATTGCGCTACAATCAGGAGGAGAATGTTGATGAAAATTAAAACCGCTTTATCTACAAAAGAAACTGTCGAAGAAATGGCGAGCGACATCGCCGGACAGCTCGAATTCTTCGATGCTGAAATGGTGCTTTTTTTCGCTTCGACCAAGTACGAACCGGAAAAGGTCAGCAAGCAGATGCAGGACTCCTTTCCCATGTCACGCGTCTTCGGCTGCACTACGGCTGGTGAGATCGGCTGCGGGAAAATGCTTGACGGTTCAACCGTTGCAATGGCTTTCACCGGCGAGGCCATAAAGGACGCGAAGATTGAAATAGTTGAAGACCCCCGCGATGAAACCGCCATCCGTGCCGCCTTTGCTTCCTTTGAATCCTACTTCAAGGTACCGATGGCGGAGATGGACCCTTCAAAATACGTTGGGATAATCCTCGTTGACGGCCTTAGCGGAGCGGAAGAGGGGCTGATGGAAACCATTGGCGATATGACAAACGTCACCTTCATCGGCGGTTCCGCCGGCGACGACCTCAAATTTACCACCACCCATCTTTTCGCGAATGGAAAGACATACTCGAAAGGCGTCATTCTCGCCCTGCTGCAACCCGGAGTGGATTTCACCTTTATCAAGACACAGAGCTTCCAGAGCCTGGACAAGACACTGGAGGTTACAAAGGCTGATGAAGAAAAACGCGAGGTCATAGAATTCAACGGCAAACCGGCAGCGGTCGCATATGCCGAGGCCGTGGGAACCACCGTCGAGGAAGCTCCGAAATTTTTTATGCACAACCCGATTGGCCTGGTAATCGAGGACGAACCCTATGTCAGGAGTCCGCAACAGTTCAAGGGAAACGATATGGTTTTCTACTGCGGGGTCATGGAAGGCATGGAGCTGTCCCTTCTGGAATCCACGGACATCATTGGTGATACTAAGCAGGCAATTGACCAGGCGCGCCAGGAGTTGGGGGGGCTGTCTGCATTAATAAACTTCAATTGCATCCTGAGAACCCTGGAGCTGAAACAGAAAGACCTGACCCGGCAATACGGAGAATTATTCTCCGGAATCCAGACCATCGGCTTCAGCACCTATGGAGAGCAGTACATAGGACATATCAACCAGACCGCCACAATGCTGGCCTTCAAATAAGTTTCCATCAGGAAACTCAGGATGGAAACAGAATGAAACTCGCTGAAAGCGCACTTGTGCGCTAAGAATCAGGCTCCACGGGAACCATTCCCGGCGTGAATGGTTCCCGTGGAGCTTTCGCCGGGGATCAACCCTACTGGAAACCATAGCAGATTCACCCCGTTATTCACTATTGCCGCGCGGAATGTTTTTCCGTTTTTCGTGAGGGTACTGCAATGCCTGTCCAAGTTGAAGAAAGCATCGTGCCGGGGAAAGGTGATTCCGGCCTGAAAGGCAATCTTTCCCTGACCAACATCACGGATCTCCTGCAGTTTCTTTCTTCCAGCGCAAAGAGCGGGATGATTAAGCTGGTAAGGCACCCGGAAGGAACGCAAGGCAAGATATACTTTGTCGCGGGCGAGCTCGTTTCCGCAGATTCCGGCGACAAGACCGGGCTGGAAGGGCTTGCTGAACTGCTGGGCTGGGATCAGGGGACATTTCACTTTCTGCCCGATGTCGCGGCAACTAAGTCGACCATTGGGCTTTCGGTCCAGCACGCCATCATGGAAGCTGTCGTACTGCTTGACAAACAGTCAAAGGAATCCACCGCAACCCCCATTCGAGAAGTCGAAGAAAGGAGTCTTCATATGCAAAATGAAGGAAGGGGCTCAACAGAGGTCCTGAATGATTTGCTGGAAATTCCGGGCATTGACGCAGTCGTTGTCGTAGGACGCGACGGGTTCGTCATCGAATCGGCCGGAAGCAGCGCCAGGGTCAACATCGACGAACTGGGCGCATCTCTGGCCCACGCAATCAATGGTATTGAAGAAATGGGCTCGGAGTTGAACGTCAACATGTTCCAGGACATGTTTGTGGAATACGGCAGGGCGGTAATCATGTGCAAACCGGTAGGAGACGCGGTAGCGGCCGTCGTAACCCCGGACGCATCCAAACTCGGCATTATACGGCACAAGACCAAAAAGCTCTTTGAAGAACTTGCCCACTCATTCTAGGAGGGTTGCAATATGGCGTTGAAACTAGATTTTACTATGGATGCCGAAACGAACAGGCAGTACCTGAACGGACATCCGGTGGTGATGCATTCTCACCATTACCTTGCATTGATTACGAAAATGGCAGGGGAACTGGGAGATATAGACGGTGTCGGAATCCTTTGCGACGTGGTAGAAGAGACCATGCGGGCCGTTTTCGACGATTACATCCAGAAAAACGGTCTGACATCCGCCCAGGACAGGTGCAACGTGGGAAGAGAATACTTTTCCGTATTCGGCCTCGGAAAAATGGTAATAACCGGTGACGAGCAGGGTGGAGAGGTTCGCCTGGTCCGCTCCCACCTGGATGAAGGATGGGTCATGAAGTGGGGAAACTCCTCCGGGCCGATAAACCATTTTACCCGCGGATACGTGGCTGCGATGTTTGGAGCGGCGTTCAACAAGCCCCTCAAAAGCTATACTGTAACCGAGGCATCCAGTATTGCCGCCGGCGACGCCGAAGGCAAGTTTATCATAAAGGCGTCCTGAGAGAGGAGGAGTATATTCATGACCGTCATGCGTGACACCGTGGTGAAGTCCCTGGCAAAGATAACCGTACAGGGTGATGAGAACGGTTTGATACCGGAATACGAGGTACTGGTAAACCTGCTGCCCGTAAAACTCCTGAATACATTTTCCGAAAGGATCATGGCGGCGGCCCCTCCCGAAATGAAAGCGAAGGTGGAAGAGGGCCTGGTGAGAGCGGCCTATGAATGCGGTTACCATACGGGTTGCGGCATTATCACCTCCGATATATTCAACGATGTAGTTCTCCCGATGGTGACGGAAGGAGAAAAAGACATCCTGCGCGGCGCCTACGCGGCCTTTACCGCGTGGGGTTGGGCGAAATCGGGCATCGTGCAACTGAAAGAGGGAGAAAAGATGATAATCCGCGCCTACGACTACTATGAGGCCGACAGCGGCGGAGAAGGTCTAAGAGGATTCATGCTGCGCGGATTGAGCCAGGCTTTTTTTGATCTGGCCTATGCTGAACCATACCCGGACGGCATGGATACATATGTCTGCCATCAGACCAAGGGAATTGAAGTAGGCGACCCTTATGGCGAATTCATAGTCACGAAAAAATAATCAATACCGTTTCTGATTGGGGATGGGCGTATTCCGCCGTCATCCCCATTTTTCCCGAGAAAACCCTGGAGCTACCTGTGGGAGACGACTTAATTGAATTCATCGACGGTCAACCGTTTTACGATGCGCTGAAAAATGCCGTCGAGATCAGGTGGAGCGGAATCCTCCGCGCTGTAAAAGATTCGGAACAAATCGGTGTGGTTGTAATGCGGGACGGGCATATCGCGTGGGCGGTAAGCAACGTCCAGACCGAAAAATTCGGCTCCTTTCTCGAGCGCATAGGCATGGTGCCCAAGGAAAAACTCGATGAAGTAATCAAAAAGTACCGTTCCCTGGGTAAATCAAAGAAACTCGGGGCATTGCTGGAAGAAGCCGGATTAATCTCACATGCCACCCTCAGGGAATGCCTCAAGGCCCATGTGCGCGCCGCACTCTTCTCGCTGATGCAGGATCCGGGAATTTCCCTGGAGGCCAGACATGGAGAGATGATAATCGACGCCAGTCTGGTATTTCTGCTGAGCGAGGTTCTGCCGGTCTCAGAGGATGAGGGGCCAGGGGCATCCTCGGACGATGAAACGTCGTCTGAGGAGGATTCTGGACCGGATGACCGTAAAAGCAATGCACCTCGCGCCCTGACGGCCCTTTCCGCAATGCCGGGATATCAATACTCCTTCGTGGCTGAAATGTCCGGAGTGATTCATGCTCTTCATGTCGGGGACAGCGTGCAGGTGGATGCCGCCAGCATTGTCCATCAGATTCTCGAATGGCTGGGCATCGCTTGCCGAAATTCCCCGGAAATAAAGATGGGCAGGGTCCGCTTCACGTTCCTGAATTGTGACGAGGGATCCATTTACATCCGGATGATTGATGATGACAACAGATCTTTTCTCGTTGTGGCATGTGACAGGAACGCCAGGATGGGAGTTGTCATGCACAAGATATCCGAGACAGCCGAGGCCCTTGGCAAAGAAACAGAACAAAACTGATTGACCATTATTGAATGCATGTACCCTGTTAACGGATTGGGGAGACAAAATGGCAAACATTCTTTCCATAGTCAGTTCAAAGGGCGGAACCGGAAAAACCACGGTTGCCCTGAATCTTGCCGTCGCTCTCGCTGAGGGCGGAGACTCCACCCTGCTGGTCGATGTAGACCCGCTCGGGGCGGTCGGCTTTTCTCTTGCTCAAAGCGACACGGAATGGAAGGGACTGGCGGAGTACATAATAAAGCAGGGCGCGGTGGAAGAGGTTATCATGCGCACCAAGCTCCCGGGGCTTTCCATATTGCCGCGCGGCCGTCTGGATCCTCTGGATGTCTGCATCTACGAGGAATACCTTCATTCATCCCCCTCACTGGGAGAAATACTCGACGCTGTAAAGGATGATTACCGCTACATCATTATCGATACCCCCTCCGGACTTGGAATGGTTACACGGGCGGCCCTTTCCATCAGCAACTTTGTTCTGATTCCCCTTCAGGCGGAACCTCTGGCATTGCGCGCAATCTCACAGACACTCCGGGTGCTCCAGCATGTGAAGGAAAACGAGAATCCCGGCCTGGAACTAATCGGTATCCTGGCCACCATGGTGCAACTGAACAAAGATGTTTCCTTCAACATCATGAACACCGTATGGGCATCCCTGAGCAGAGTACTGGACACTTACATACCCCGAGCCGATGTCTTCGGCATTGCAAGTGAAAAAGGCCTCCCGATCGGCTTCCTGCCGGGCAAGTACCCCCCCGAGGCCATAAGGTTCGAGTTGCTGGCCACGGAAATCAAAGGCATCATCCAGGGACTGGGTGGTGCGACAGGAGAAGTTGATGAAAGACCGCAGCGTGAACTCATATGATCTTAAACATGCGCAGGAGATACTGAATAAACTTGCCACTGCGCCGGCGTCTTCCCGGGAAACACCGGTTTCTCGGGATACACCGGGCTTTTTGAGGTTATCGACGGATTCCCTGCCGCGAACTTCCCAGCTGACAAAGACATCTGAGGCGGATGTTCCCCGGGACACTTCCGACCCTCACATGGAGATGAACCCCCAGAAGTTTACCAACTGGGAAGGATGTCTTACCTGGTGCATTGGCCTTACGCGCGCGGAAGCAGCGTTCGTCGTCGACTCCCAAGGATTTATAATCGCATCCAGGGGAAGGGTGCCCGGATATGGATTCGAAGGAACCGGAGCCGAGATGGTCTGTTCCGTCGAGCAACTGGAAAGAATAGCCCCTGATGCAGGAAAACTACTCTGGGTAGACCTTGATTTCGACAAGAGAAGGATCGCGGGATTCGTCACCCCTGAACACAATGCGCAGTACTACGTAATAGGCATCATCTCCCCGGAGCGGGCATATCATTCTGTAAAACAATTCATAACCGCTCAGATAATTGAAAACCTCCCGAATCTTGATTAACGTACTCCGGACCACTACCTCACCAAAGGGAGTGGTCCGGAGTACGTAACACTCCTGTCGTCCTGGTCCCCTCTTTCCCCTTTTCACCAACCAAGGTCTTCAAGTCGTGAAACCAAGGCAGGTGTTTTGGGGCAACGGGCAAGGAACGGGATAAGGAATTCCGACTTCGCCTTCCCCGGCCAATAGAACTCCGACCGGAAGAGTTACTCGCTGTCGATAACTTTGCGCTACGCCAGCATTGCCCAGATCAGGCTGAATGGTATTCTTCCCCTCAATATTCGCGGATAAACCGCCACCTCCTTCATCATCAGACTCCGCATGTCTCTTTCACCGCTGTTCAGATGTTTTTTGTTCAAATTCCATCCATTTGCTGCTATACATGAAACGGCGAATTAGCTTGCTGTAACCAGGATATCTCTTCAGCAAATCCAGCGCCTTCCCTCAACCGGAGCATCAATGGACTCAGTTCAGCCTGAAACCAGACTTTCTTTGCCTGATTATGAAACTCCCTCCAGGATCATCCGAGAATTCAATATTGCCCGCAGGCACGTCTCTATATATCCTAAAGGACATCCGTTAGTCACCGGTTCCTGTAAGAGGGTGGCTTCCCTGTTCAGAGAACTCTTCAACTATCGGGACGAGCTAACGATGGGAATAGCTAAGGATTCCCTTATCATCGATGGAATTTCATTCAATACCATCTCCCCTTTTGCCTTGCATTTCGCGCGATCCCTTTTCCATCATCGGATTGCCGTAGTAACCTTCAAAAAGGGATTGAGCGTTGATGAAATAGAAAAGTTCAACCACATCCTGGCTGAGAAAAGAGAAGTCATCGCACTAAAGGGCGGAATTGAAAGGGTATTTCAGGAAGCGGGATTGACCAACCTGAAGGTAAAAGAAATCAGTTACGATGGCATCAAAGTCATAGAGCATACTTCCGGAAAACCGGAATCGTATGAAGGCTCCACAACTTCGCTGTGGGAAATGCTTGTAAAGGAACTCATGCAGTGCGATCTCCATTATTCCATCACGCCTCCCGACCAAGAGTTGCTTGCGGAACTCCTTCAAAATCAATCGTCTGAAAATCAATTCCTGGGCATGGAACGCCTTGCCACTTTCATGCAGAAAAACTCGGCAGTACAACCCCTGTCTTTTCAGGAGGCGGATACTTTCCGCTGGATACTGGAGTTCGTCGGCAGACTCAAGCCTGCCCTGAGGAAGCATTTCATAGCCAGTGTCCTCGGAATTCTGGAAAACGATGAAGAAGCTGCGCGTAACATTCTCTCCGGCCTTCCGCCTGAATTCGTCCGTGAATCGCCGAAATCACTCAATAATAATTCCAGTGCCCCCTCCTTTCTGTTAATTAACGCACTGGAAAACCTCTACGGATGCTCGATTTCCGAAAATGATGATAACTCATGTCCGGATATAAACGATAATGTGTCCCGCGAAAAACTGCTATCAAGAATTTCCGTCATCTTTCGGGAAACAAGGGAGGAAGAATTCGTTCCGACGGATTATCTTGAGAAGCTCAAGACATTGATCAATTACCGGGAGATTCCCGGCCCAAAGGAAAGCGACATACTTGAATTAACCCGGACACTTTCCAGTGAAAGCTTCGAAACGGCAATCAGTGGCATCATTCTGGACAGCATCCAGTTCGCGGCTGACGAACACATGGAAATGCTAACGACCAGCCTCCTGGAACTTCGCAGTTTTTTTCTAGAGGTCGGAGACTTTCGGTCTCTGGAAGACATGTATGACAAATTGACCAGATCCGGTTTTGACTCAACCAATGCGGTTCATTCGCTAAAGGACAAGATTGTTGTCACTTTCGAACGTGAAGACTTTACCGGAGAGACTCTTAATGGCCTGACGCTGTGGGGCAAGGCCAAATTCCACGAGATAGGCTCATTGATCCAGAAAGTTGGTAAGCCTTTCATAGATCCCATGCTGGACAGGCTGGCTGAAGAGGAAAACATCACCATCCGAAGATTCTTCCTGGAACACTTACGGAAAATGGCGCCTATGGCCAGGGAATCCGTGCTGGCCAGATTGGAGGACAAGCGTTGGTACTTCGTCAGAAATCTGCTCATCATCCTGAAACATTCAATGGATCCGGAACTGACTGAGCATCTTCGTCAGATGGCCGGCCATCCTCATCCAAAAGTTCGGCAAAAGGTAACGAAAATACTCCTAGCTACCGGCGATCCTGAAGGAGACAGGCTCCTGCTGAATGATCTGACCGGCGATAACCCCGCATTCAGGTTGCACGCAATACAGCAGGCCGAGAGAAGCTCGCATCCGGATGTAGCTGCCGCGTTGATGGGCATCCTGCAAAGAAAGGGATTTTCTCCTGAAGCAATGACGGAAAAAAAGGCCTCAATACGGGCCCTTGCGGATTTGGGGGACGCAAGGGCCATCCCCGTTCTGGAAAGGTTTATGAAAAAGTGGTTCCTTTTCCGCCATGCCCAGGCTATGGAGCTGAAAAAGGAGATAATACGGACACTTGTCAGATACAGGGAAAAAGGCGCCGTTGAACTGTTGGAACAGATTAAGAAATCAATGAACACCTCACTATCGGCGCTGGCGTCTGAACAGCTTTCGAGCATAAAGGAGCCGGAATGACCAACGAACATTTGGATGATGTCCGAAACTTTATTCGCCACGTGGTATCCGCTATGTCCGGTGTCTTGCTTTACTCTGCGGAACACCCCCAGGTCTGTCGGTTGACGGAAGACGCCTTCTCCAATCTGCGCAAGACCTTTGAAAGCCGGGACAAAGTCTCGCTCTTACTGGTTGATAATGAACTGGTGTACGACAACACACCTGTTGAAGGCGGCATGTTCGCGGGCAAACTGGCGCGCGCCTTCTCCGTAAATGGTATCGGACACATCGAGATATCACGGCAGGTTCAATTTGATGAGCTGAAGTCGCTGATAACCGGCCTGGCGCAACAGCTTGACGACGGCAAGAACATCCGCTCATCTCCAAACATCCGGCTTGGAACGCTAGACATTAAACAGAAAAAAACGGCCACAGGCGAAATGGATACGGACTCCGCCCACGGACATATTCCGCTCAAGGACATTCCGTTTTTTGAACAGCAACTATTTCTGGAGATTTGCGAGAATGTGCGCTGTAACAAGAGGATTGACATGTCCGGCATCAACATGGTGGTCCGATCGTGCATACATTCGTTCAAGCGGACATCCAATTCATTTCCAGGCCTTGCTCTGCTACGCACACTGGATGATTATACCTTTACCCATTCAACCAATGTGTGCATACTCAATCTTTCCCAGGCCATGTCACTGGGACTGGAAGGCCGACTTCTTCACGAGATTGGCGTAGCCGGAATGTTGCACGACATAGGCAAACTGTTCGTACCTGAAGAAATTCTCGCCAAACCCGGAAAACTGACCGAGAGCGAAATGGATCTCATAAAACAGCACCCCGTGAGAGGAGCTCACTATATTCTTGATATTCCCAACGTTTCCAGGCTTTCAGCGGTTTGCTGCTACGAACATCACATGAAGTATGACGGCACGGGATATCCAAGCGCTCGGGAAGGCTGGAAACAGAATGTCAGCAGCCAGATCACTGCCATTTCCGACTATTTTGACGCTCTCAGAACAAGGCGGGTCTATCGCGACGCACTGGACGCGACAACCGTCGGCGCAATGGTGCTGGAAAACAGCGGAACTTTCTTCAACCCGGTTCTGGTGCGAAATTTTCTGCGTATCCTTGTAAGTCGGCAGGCAGAGGCGTCTCCCGTAGAAAAGGATAAGAGAGAAAACCAGACTCCTCCGGCAACATTTCCCGAAACGAGTCCGGTCACACCCGTCGATCCATCCTGAAGAAACTGTTGCCTTTATCCCCATCGATGCTATAATTCGCGCATTTTGCGGAGGCAACCAATGACCACTACCATGCAACCTGATTTCTCTTCATTTCACTCCAGGCTTTCTCCCATTGCTCTTTCCTGCTTCAACGAACTGCTGCACAATGCCCGCGACCTGATGCGGCGCAACGGACCACAAAAGATATACGAAACGCCGCTCGCGGCTATGGTGGAAAAGTGCGGCGCTGAAGACAAGGACGCCATCGCGCAATCAATCAAGGATATCATCGAGTGCAGAGTTCAGATACAAAAGGGCAAATTTTTATTGTTTTGCACCTTTTTTTCATCTGTCTGCATAGAAAGAGGGATGATAAAATACGGCCTGCATCAGGAACTGCAGGATGCACTCCAATAGACAGACCTTTTTCGTCCCATCTCCTTTCATCCTTGATTCGGCGGTTGGAGGCATCCGGAGTGAAGAAAGGATGACCTTAACCGCCGAATCCGGATTTATTCAACCTGGGTCGAGGAAATGAGAGGAGCGTTCAGCAATCGTTGACTCAGGATCAGCAAGCACCCTGAGAACGGAGGCCAACTGTGACATAACGACCACATCCCGCTCTCTACCCCACCTTGAACTTCTCGACACAGGAAGATATCCCTTTTCACTTCCCACCCTTTGAATTCTTCTCTTCTCCCGAACGGTGTGACCGGAGACACCGTCTATCAGCCGCCCCTCTTTGACGACTATCTTTTTGGATGATAAAGTTTCCAGGTAACAATCCAACAATCCCAGGGACCTGAACATGAAAATATCAGCTGGATTTCTGTATATTACCGTGTTTTTTCTCATCACGGCAATCGTCAGCTCAACCCTTTTTTCCATTTCCCAGATGAAAGAAGAGGCGTTGCGCCAGGCAGCCGTGGCCCAGGAAAGCCATCTCAAGACATTTTGGGAACTGATGAAGTCAAAGGGGGGAGAATTCAGCGTCTCGGACGGAAAACTTCTGGCCGGAAAGTATGAAATCAACGGCAATTACGAATTGCCGGACAAGATCAAGGAGATATTCGGCGGCACAGCCACCATTTTCATGGGCAGGGTCCGTATATCCACCAACGTGCTAATGGCTGACGGCAGCCGAGCGGTCGGAACGATATTGGAAGGCCCCGCCCATGACTCGATCTTCAACAAAGGCAGACATTATCGGGGTGAAGCATTGATTCTCGGCGTTCCCTACTTCACCGCCTACGATCCCATAAGAAACTCAAGGGGCGAGGTCATCGGCGCACTGTATGTGGGCGTGAAGAAGAGCGATTATTTTTCCACATATGACCGCCTCAAAATAAACCAGATCATCCTGGATATCATTCTGATAGCATTCTTCGCCATACTCACCCTGATGCTGATTCAAATCCGAAAAAAATCCGAGATGTCTTTGCTGGAGAGCGAACAGCGTCTGAAGTCGATTCTTTACGGTTCACCAATCCCACAGTTCGTGATTGGCCGTAATCACAGGGTTTTATACTGGAATCAGGCCCTTGAGAAATGCACGGGTCTTTCTTCCCTGGAGATGGTAGGCACGATGGACCACTGGAAGGCTTTTTATTCCGGGAATCATCCCTGTCTCGCTGATGTGCTGGTGGACGGCAACCTGGAGGAGCTTGACAAATGGTACCACGGCAAGCACAGCCGTTCCGCTTTGCTGGAAGGGGCCTTTGAAGTGACTGACTTTTTCCCGTCTCTGGGCAAAGGTGGAAAATGGCTCTATGCGACGGCAGCCCTGGTGCGCAACTCAGCCAATGAGGTAATCGGCGCGGTAGAGACTCTGGAAGATGTAACCGCGAGGATGAACGCGGAAGAGTCTCTCCGTAGAAGCGAAGAAATGTTCCGGAACATGACCGCTTCGGCCATGAGTGGCATCATCATGATTGACCATGAGGCAAGGATTACCTTCTGGAACGCCGCGGCCGAGCGTATCTTCGGCTGGTCGCATTCAGAAGCAATGGGAAAGGACGTCCACCGACTGCTGGCGCCAGGCTGCTACCGGGAAATGTCGGAAGCGGCTTTTCCCCGTTTCCGTGAGACCGGCGAGGGTGCGGTCGTAGGCAAGAACCTTGAATTGATGGCGCTTCGGAAAGACGGAGAAGAGTTTCCCATCGACCTGGCTTTATCCTCCATAAACCTCCAGGACCAGTGGCATGCCATCGGAATCATAAATGATATTTCCGACCGCAAACAGGCGGAGGACGAATTGCAGGAGCAGTTGCATTTTCTGCAGGAACTCATTGATTCCATTCCAAATCCCATCTTTTTCAAGAATACTTCGGGCGCGTATCTGGGTTGCAACAAATCCTTCGAAGGGCTTCTGGGACTGAAAAAACCGGATATAATCGGCAAAACGGCAGATGAAATCAATCCAGGAGAAGTAACTGGCGGCAACCACGCCGTTGATACGGTTCTATATTCATCAGGGGGCGCCCGGGTTTACGAGTCCTCAATGCTGAGCGGCGCCGGAATCCGGCAGGATGTCATTTTCAATAAGGCGGTTTTTACCAGAAAAGATGGGACACCTGGTGGAATCGTAGGTGTAATAATTGATATATCCGAACGAAAGCGTATGGAAAACGCCTTGCGGGAAAGCGAGGAAAGATTCCGGCGTACCTTTGACCAATCCCCCATCGGCGCCGCCATTCTCTCTCTTGACTACCTGTTCCTTAGAGTAAACGCGGAGTGGTGCCGCATAACGGGATACTCTGAACAGGAGCTTCTTGCTCTTCGTCTCCCGGACATCTCGCATCCAGACGATCTGGGCACCGATCTTTTCATGGAGAGCAGACTTATTGACGGTGAGATCGATACATTTCAGATAGACAAGAGATATGTCCGCAAGGATGGAAGAACCATCTGGGCGAGACTGTCAGTCTGCCTGATCAAGGATAGCGCAGGAAGTCCCATTTACTTTCTTCCAATGATGGAAGACATAACCGAACGAAAAAAACTTGAGGAGGAGGTATTAAAGAATCAGAAACTGGAGTCACTTGGCGTACTTGCCGGAGGAATTGCCCATGATTTCAACAACCTGCTTACCGGTATTCTGGGAAACATCTCGTTGGCCAAGATGTATTCGGAACCGGAAGGCAGGACATTCCAGAGGCTGGATGAAGCTGAAAAGGCATCGGAGCGGGCGAGGGATCTGACATACCAGCTCCTCACCTTTTCCAAGGGCGGAATACCGGTAAAGACAGTTTGCGATATATCTGAAATTGTCATTGAAGCCGCTACCTTCGCGCTCACCGGCTCCAATGTGAGTTGCGCATACAAAATATCCGAAGACCTACCGCCGGTTGAAGTGGACAAAGGACAGATAAGCCAGGTAATTCACAATCTTGTCATCAATGCGGTACAGGCAATGCCCGATGGTGGAGATATTCGCGTTTCCGTAACAAATTCAAGTGATGCAAACATGGAAATGCAGCGAGAAGGACGATGGATAAAAGTATCCATCGCCGACCAGGGGGAGGGAATCAAGGAGGAACTCCTGCAAAGGATATTCGACCCTTATTTTACGACAAAACAGAAGGGAAGCGGCCTGGGTCTTGCGACGGTATATTCCATTGTCAGAAACCATGGCGGCTATATCGATGTGGAATCAAAGGTTGGTGAAGGAACCGTATTCCACATCTATCTGCAGGCTTCGGAAGCAGAGCCGCAAGCGGAAAAGATCATTACGCGGGTCCCCGCTGCGGGGTGCGGCAGGGTGCTTGTAATGGATGATGAAGAGATCGTGCGGGAGGTCGCGTATGAACTTCTGAGCGCCCTCGGATATTCAGTGGAGGTCTGCAGTGATGGAGTTCAGATGCTGAGCCTCTATCTGAAGGCTAAAGAAACGGGAAGACCGTTCGACGTCGTCATCATGGATCTGACCATTCCGGGAGCAATGGGAGGAAAGGAAGCCATGAGCTCCCTGCTGAAAATGGACCCGGATGCAAAGGGGGTAGTATCCAGTGGATATAACAACGATCCAATCCTCGCATCATACCGTCAGTTCGGTTTCGTGGGAGTTGTGCCGAAACCCTTTACCGTAAATGAACTGGCCGAAGTCCTGTATTCAGTATTGAACGACGATGGCGGAATCGGAAAAAAGCGGCATCACACGGAATGACCTGCGCAAAAGCGCCAATGTGGTTTCAGAAAGCGTCATCTGAAAACATGGAAACAAGTTACCCCGGCAGCCCGCCGAGGCGCCGCTCAAAAAACCTCGTCAGACTTTCAAGGTGAACCTTTTCTTCAGCGGCCAGCAGATTGAATATGCATCGGACCTTTTCGTCTTCAAACCGCTCCCGCATATGGTTGAACCGGTCATATGCGCGGCTTTCAAGGGAAATCGCCAGCTCCAGAATATCCTTAATATCCCTTTTTTCAGACCAGGAAAGGGCCTCAGCCAAACGCATCCCCCCTTCCATAAACTGCTCTTCCGGTAAAAGAGGCAATATTCTCGAAGGGAAATCCGCCCCTGGCTCTTTTCCCACAGATTCACCGTATAGCTTGACAAGAGCCTTTCCATGCTGGTGCTCGGCGGCCGCCAGGGTCCTGAAGATCATAGCAGCTTCATCTGCGTCACGGTTGGCGGCGATTTCCAGAAAAAACAGCCTTGTTCCTTCTTCCATCAACCAGGCAAGGGCGAGAATCTCCTGGGCGGAAGCAGCGGGTCCGAACCAGAGCATTCCAGCTTCCGGCAAACCATCGGCAACGCCTCCGCGCCAGGCACGGATCCCTCCTTCCATGTCGTATACCTCGGCAAACCCCGCCCTTGCAAGAATAGAGACAGCGGCCCTGCTCCGCACCCCTGACGCGCAATAGACAATAGTCGGTTTCAGGGGGTCCAATTCTCCAAGCCGGTCGGGAAGCTCATCCAGAGGGATAAGCCTGGAACCGGACAGATGCCCGCCCCGATATTCGTCTGGCCTGCGCACATCAACGAGGGAAAAACCGTCCGGTGAGCGCTCCTCGATAAAAACCCTGATGTCACTGGGTGTCATGGAGTCAGCATTGCGGAAAAATTTCGTAAAATTCAACATTGACTCCTTTCCGGCGCCAGTACCGGCTGTTCCAGGAACTAGCACGGAGATATCCGAATCCTTCTTCTACTTTTTTCGCCCGGCGTCAACCATCTTGATGATTTCGTCTGTAAGGTCTTTTGCTTCAACGCGTTCGGATGAATAGAGGATATCCTTCTTAATCACCACCGCCGCGAGACCATTCGCCTTTCCATAGTCCACCGCGGACTCTTCAATGGATTTATAGAGGTCCGCCAGCAACTTCTCCTGCCTCTCCCTGACGTCTTTTTCCGCCTTTGTGACAAGCTTCCGGTATTCATCAATCCTCTTCTGAAACTCCTTCGCCTTTGCCTCCCGTTCCTTCGGAGAGAGGGCGGAAATCTGCGCTTCAATGGTCTTTTTCTGTTTTTCCAGTTGTTTTTCCTTCGCCGTTATCCGGGAACGGTATCTCTCCGTTCTGGACTTCACTTCCTTGAGCGCCGCTTTACCCAGGGCCGAATCACTGGCAACCTTTGCCATATCGACGTAGCCTATCTTGACGGTTTGCTCCGCCTTTGCCTTGATGACTGGAGCCGGTTCCTCGATTTTTGGCGGCGCGGGCGATGTAGTCTCAACAACTGATTTTTCAGCCGGGACCACAACCTTCGTATCAGTAGCCCGCGGGGCCTCGGCGCCATGGGCCGAAAAGACGGATAACGCGAAAAAAACGGGAGCCGTCAAAGTGAGGAAGCATTTTTTCATAGAAATACCTTCTTTCCGGGAAGGAGGCGCAACACCCCGTTCCGACCGGTTGATGATGTAAATGCTATACAGAATAAATCTTTTACCGTGATTAGGCAAACAAAGAAAACCGGAAGGTACGCCTTCCAGCCGAAATCCGTCAGTGTCAAGCGCGCCAGCCGTAGAAAAAACTTCTTTACAATCCGTCAGAGGTTAATATATATTTCGCGTTCACGGAGAGATGTCCGAGCGGCTGAAGGAGCACGACTGGAAATCGTGTGTGCGTTAATAGCGTACCGAGGGTTCAAATCCCTCTCTCTCCGCCATTTTATCAACACGCAGGCGGAAAGCCATTAATTAAGGCAGGCAGTATCCCGGGAAACAGAGCCATCGGCCGACCGTATTTGTATCGGCGCCGGGAGCCGGGTTATGCCTGTTTCGTATTTTTACGGGCATGGCTGATAGCTGGGTCCCGCGCAACGGAAGGTTATGAATCCCGTCAGGTCCGGAAGGAAGCAGCGGCAGTAACCGCAACCGTGTGCCGCGGGGCAGCCCAGCTATCAGCCATGCCCGTAACAGATTCAATGAACCTTTTCGCAACAAAGCTCATCCCTTTTCTCCGGAAACCGGGAATCAGACAGTGAGGCATACTTCCCTTTGTCTTACCTCGTATTAGCAAGAAAATGGCGGCCTCAGACTTTCAGTGACCTGATCGGTCAGGAGCATGTGAGCCGGACACTGCGCAATGCCCTTGAGTCCGGAAGGGTCGCCCACGCGTTTCTCTTTACCGGCGCAAGGGGCGTAGGCAAGACAAGCGCAGCCCGCATTCTAGCCAAGTCCCTTCAGTGCGACAACGGTCCGGCAGCGGAACCATGCAACGTCTGCTCCGCATGCAAAGAGATAACAGCCGGCAACTCCGTGGATGTATTCGAGATCGATGGCGCTTCAAACACCGGCGTAGAAGACATCCGAGAACTGCGCGAAAACATCAAGTACCTTCCTTCCCGCTGCCGCTTCAAAATCTTCATTATCGATGAAGTTCACATGCTGTCCACGAGCGCATTCAACGCGCTGCTTAAAACCCTGGAGGAGCCGCCTCCCCACGTCAAGTTCATCTTTGCGACAACTGAACCGCACAAAGTACCCATAACCATCCTTTCCCGCTGCCAGCGTTTCGATTTCAAGCGAATTCCACTTCCCGGGATCGTAAACCGTCTGCGCTTTATCGTTCAGGAGGAAAATGTCACCATCAGTGACGCTTCCCTGACGGCCATTGCCCGCAAAGGCGACGGAAGCATGCGGGACTCTCTCTCCACCCTCGACCAGGTTCTGGCCTTCTGTGGAGACAGCGCCGGAGATGAAGAGGTAACAGCGATTCTCGGTGTAGTTGATCGACGGCTTCTGACGGAAACATCCAGGACGGTCTTTGCCGGAGACTGCCGCGGCGCGCTCGAGATAGTATCACGGGTAGATTCATTCGGATACAATATGCGTTCTTTCTGCCAGGAGCTTATCGAACATTTCAGAAACCTGGCGGTATTGAAGGTAACCCGGGACCCTTCGGAACTCCTCGATGTCACGGAAGGCGAGATTGAGGAGTTCCACGCACAGACGGCTTCCTTGCAGCTAGAACAGATACGGAGACACCTGACGATCCTCCTCAGAGCGGAAACTGAGATGTCCCAGTCGGGATATACCAGACTCATACTGGAACTGGCGTTGCTGAAAATGTGCACTCTCCCGCCGGTTGTGCCGGTCGATGAGATCATCGAACGCCTCAAATCACTTGAACGGGGAACGAAAAACGCCCTTTCCTCTCCACCCCCTCCAGGAGGTATCCGCCCCGCGGCGCCCTCCACGGAAAAAGAAACCGGGCCGCCCTCCCCCCCCGGCGCAGCGCTCTCTCCGGAAACCGCGCCACCTCAGGTCGACAAGGGCTGGCCTGGATTCGTTTCCTTTGTAACCAGAGAAAAGAAAACCCTGGGGGCGCACCTGGAGCATGGCAGGCCGATGCGTTTTTCGGCCGATTCCGTTGAAATAGGTTTTCCCGAAGGTTCTTTCCATCTGTCCTGCCTGCGGGATGATGAAGCATTGAAATCCCTCACGGAAATCGCATCCCGTTACTGGAAAGCAGCGCCGTCCGTCAGAGTGGTCGCGCTCGCCGGGGATACAAAGGGAGCCCCCCCCTCCATAAAGGAAAAAAAAAAGCGTGAGACAGTAAACCGGCAGCGGGAAATTGAGGAAAGCGCGCGCAAGAACACGCTGGTTTCAGCCGCACTGGAGATATTCGGCGGTGAAATAGGAGAAGTCGTTGAAATAGGGCGGCATTCGGATACAAAGGAGGATGAACACTGATGTCCAAGGGTTTAGCGCAGATAATGAAACAGGCCCAGCTTATGCAGCAGAAAATGGCGAAGCTTCAGGAAGAAGCCGCCCTCCGCACCGCTGAAGCAACTTCCGGAGGAGGAGCGGTCACGGCGGTGGTGAACGGAAAGAACCAGATTCTTTCATTGTCCATAAGCAAAGATGCCGTAGATCCGGAAGATGTGGAAATATTGCAGGATATGATTATGGCGGCTGTCAACGAAGCGCTCAAAAAGGTTCAGGAAGATGTTGCCGCGGAGATGGGAAAGATAACGGGAGGCCTGAGCATTCCCGGGCTTTTCTGAAAGAATCCCTCATTTAGATTGCATGTCAGTATCCAGTTCAGGCCCGCCCAGGCATTAAGTCCTCGCGGGCCTTTGTTTTACTCAGACAACCGGAAACCCGGCACAATGAGTCAGCATATCCACTGTCATGCAGTAAATACTTTTACTATTCGTATAAAACTGTTATATTTCTAGTTTCATCATAATTACAAGGGTATTTTAGTAATTATAAAAATATATCGTGCTCTTTTATTTTTCATAAAAAAAGAGGTTATATTCTTTCTATAAATATGATACATTTTTCACCATCCTTGACCAGACTCGTAACTGAATTGAAGAAACTCCCCGGCATTGGAGAAAGGACCGCGCTGAGACTGGCCTTTCATATACTAAAATCGCCCAGGGTAGGCGGGGATATTGCCGAGAGTCTGATAAACCTGCAAAACAGCGTAAGACTCTGCTCAGTCTGTTTCTGCATAACCGAGGACGATCCGTGTCCCATCTGTCGCGATGACAGGGACGATGGCGTTATATGTGTCGTGGAAGAGCCCCAGGATCTCCTGGCCATAGAGCGAAGCGGCGCCTTCCAGGGAAGGTATCACGTCCTGCACGGGGCACTTTCCCCCCTTAATGGCGTAATGCCATCGGACCTGAAAATCGCCGAGTTATTGAGACGCCTGGAAAACTCGGGGGTCAGGGAGATTGTGCTGGCTACAAATTTTACCGTTGAGGGAGAAGCTACTGCGCTTTATCTGAACGGCCTCATAAAACCTCTGGGTATAAGAGTTACCAGGCTTGCCCACGGCATGCCCATTGGTGGCGACCTGGAGTATGTGGATACAGCCACCGTCCAAAGGGCGCTCGAAGGGCGCAACGAGCTGTAACAAACCCCGTATTCCGGTTCTAACGGTCAGATCGGCCATAGAAACCGAAAATGACCGCCAGGCGGTCATAAACAGCGACTCAAGGAGGAGTTCTTGCATGAAGCGCAAAATGGTTACGATCGATGGTAACACCGCGGCAGCCCATGTAGCCCATGCCACCAACGAAGTAATCGCGATTTATCCAATCACACCATCATCGGTCATGGGTGAAATCTCCGATGACAAAAGCGCCAAAGGAGAGAAAAACATCTGGGGCACCGTACCGCTTGTTACGGAAATGCAATCCGAAGCCGGCGCCGCTGGCGCGGTACATGGCGCGCTCCAGGCGGGAGCCCTGACAACGACGTTTACCGCCAGCCAGGGACTGTTGCTGATGATTCCGAACATGTTCAAGATCGCGGGGGAACTTACCTCCACCGTCTTCCATGTTTCGGCCCGCGCCATTGCCGCGCAGGCGTTGTCTATCTTCGGCGACCATTCCGACGTCATGGCCTGCCGCTCCACCGGCTGGGCGATGCTCTGCTCCAACAACGTACAGGAGGTCATGGACTTCGCCCTTATCGCCCAGTCCGCTACACTCCGTTCCCGCGTCCCGTTTCTGCACTTTTTCGACGGGTTCCGCACCTCCCACGAAATCCAGAAAGTGGAAGAGCTCACTTTCGAAGACATGCGCGCAATGCTCGAAGACGAATTGATAATAGCCCACCGCGCACGGGCGCTCTCTCCCGACCGGCCGGTCCTGAGAGGGTCCTCCCAGAACCCGGACGTCTACTTCCAGGGACGAGAAACGGTAAACAGGTACTACCTGGAAACCCCTCGCATAGTCCAGGAAGCGATGAACAAGTTCGCCGGCATCGCCGGTCGCCAGTACAATCTGATCGACTACGTAGGCGCTCCGGATGCCGACCGGGTAATCGTAATCATGGGATCGGGCGCGGACACCGTCCACAAGACAGTGGAAACCCTGACAGCAAGGGGTGAAAAGGTGGGCGTCCTCAAGGTTCGCCTGTATCGTCCTTTCCCCGCCGAGGCCTTTGTCGCCGCCCTGCCTTCCACCGTTTCCAGAATAGCCGTAATGGACAGGACCAAGGAGCCGGGATCACTGGGCGAGCCTCTCTACTTGGATGTAAGAACCGCAATCGGCGAAATGATGGAAGCAAAGAGCACGCGCTTCGAAAAGTATCCCGCCATTGTCGGCGGCCGATACGGCCTGGGTTCCAAGGAGTTCACCCCGGCCATGGTGAAAGGCATTTTCGATAACCTGGCAAAGGAAACACCGAAGAACCACTTCGTGGTAGGAATCAATGATGATGTCTGCCAAACGAGCATCGAATACGATCCAGCCTTCACTAACATCGCCTCCGGAATCTATTCAGCGGTCTTTTACGGCCTCGGCTCCGACGGTACGGTAGGCGCAAATAAGAATTCCATAAAGATAATCGGCGAAAAGACCGACAACAACGTGCAGGCATATTTTGTTTACGACTCAAAAAAGGCCGGCACCGTCACGATTTCCCACCTCCGTTTCGGAAAAAATCCGATCCGTGCACCGTATCTCATCAATCGCCCTGATTTTGTGGCGTGCCACAATTTCACCTTCCTGGAAAAATACGACATGCTGTCCAAGGCCAAGGAAGGGGCGCCGTTCCTTCTCTGCTCCCTTTTCGACAAGGATGAGGTATGGGACCAGATGCCGCGCGAGGTCCAGCAGCAGATAATCGACAAGAAGCTGAAATTCTACGTTATCAATGCGGTGAAACTTGCCGAGGAGCTGGGCCTGGGGGCGCGTATCAACGTCATCATGCAGACCGCATTCTTCAAGATATCCGGCATTATCCCCCTGGACACGGCTGTAGCGGCTATCAAGGACGCTGTCAAGAAGAGCTACGGCAAAGCGGGCGAGCGGGTTGTCGAGATGAACAACAAGGCGGTCGATGCCGCGCTAGACAACCTTTTCGAGGTCAAGGTTCCGGAAAAAGCCACCAGCTCAATCACCGTCAAGTCCCCTATCAGCCCGGAAGCGCCGGAATTCATGCAGAATGTTACTGCCGAGATCATCGCCGGCCGTGGAGACAACATCCCCGTATCGGCCATGCCCGCGGACGGCACATTCCCGACGGCATCTTCCCGTTTCGAAAAACGCAACATCGCGGTAGACATACCTGTATGGGACAAGGAGTTATGCATCCAGTGCGGCATATGCTCGTTCGTATGTCCTCACGCGGCCATTCGCATGAAAGTATATGACCCCTCCATCCTCAAGGGAGCTCCCGAGAAGTTCGTTTCCGCTGATGCCCGCGGAAACGAATTCAAGGGCATGGCCTGCACCGTTCAGGTTGCTCCCGAAGACTGCACGGGCTGTGGGGCATGCGTGCACAACTGTCCCGCCAAGAGCAAGGAAAATCCCGATCACAAGGCCATCAACATGACGTTCAAGGTGCCTATCCGCGAACAGGAAGCGGTCAACTGGGAATTTTTCCTTTCCATTCCCGACACCGATCCAAACCTGACGAAACGGGACAGCCTGAAGGGAAGCCAGTTGATTACGCCTCTCTTCGAATTCTCCGGCGCCTGCGCCGGTTGCGGGGAGACACCTTACCTGAAACTCCTCTCCCAGTTGTTCGGAGACCGCGCGCTTATCGCCAATGCCACCGGCTGCACATCCATCTACGGGGGAAACCTTCCGACCACACCATGGGCGAAACGCAACGACGGTCGCGGGCCCGCATGGTCCAACTCCCTCTTCGAGGACTGCGCCGAGTTCGGTCTGGGGATGCGCCTTACGGTAGACAAGCTGACTGAGTCCGCCAAAGAGTATCTTGACCAGGTGATGGAATCCAGCTGCTCGGGCGCAGCGGAGATCAAGGAGATCCTCACGGCCATCAAGAACGCGGATCAGTCCACCCAGCTGGGAATAGAAGCGCAGAGGGAACGCGTAGCCGTTCTGAAGGACCGCCTCGCATCCTGTGAAGGTGCTCTGGCAAAGAGATTTCTGGCTGTAGCGGACTATCTGGTGAAAAAATCCGTATGGGGAGTGGGCGGCGACGGATGGGCCTACGACATAGGTTTCGGCGGACTTGACCATGTCATTGCTTCGGGCAAAAACATCAATCTCCTGGTCCTTGACACGGAGGTTTACTCCAACACCGGCGGACAGGCGTCAAAAGCCACACCTCTTAGCGCCGTGGCCCAGTTCGCGGCCGGCGGCAAGGTCATGCCCAAGAAAGACCTTGGACTGATAGCCATGACCTACGGCACATGCTATGTGGCATCCGTGTCGCTCTCCAATCCGGGCCAGGCGGTAAAGGCCTTTATTGAAGCGGAGCAGTACGACGGTCCATCCCTCATCATTGCCTACTCTCACTGCATCGCCCACGGAATAAACATGACGAGAGGCATCGACGAACAGAAGAGGGCCGTGGAATGCGGACACTGGCCGCTGTACAGGTACAATCCGGCGCTTGCCTCTCAAGGCCGGAATCCTCTTCAGCTTGACAGCAAGACGCCTTCCATTTCCTTCGAGGACTATGCTCTCGGAGAAAACCGTTACCGGGTTCTGAAAAAGAACAATCCTGAAGGAGCGGACAAGCTCATCAATCAGGCAAACGAGTGGACGGTGCGCAGGTATGCGCTCTACAAGCAGATGGCCGGTTTATCATACGATACTGAAAAAGAGTAACAACCGCCGGAAAAGGTTCACTTTCCGGCAGACGGCAGACGAAAGCCTGGACTTGCATTCCGCATGTCCAGGCTTTTTCATGATTTTTAATTGCCATCCATTAATTTCATCTTTACGGCGCCCTTATCCGGTTATCGCTGAATCGTTAAAATTAAATTAAAATCTTGCCTTGTGTGGGCGGTTTTGTTATAAACTGAGCCGCTGTAAAAATATTCATGTACAGCTCAAGGGGTATATGCAATGGCGACTCCGCAAATGATCATGTATGAAGACGAGTTCAAGCAGCTGAATTACGTTCTGGAGAAACTGCTGAGGGAAGCCAATGCAAAGGTGATTTTTCTCGTTGACAAAAACGGCCAGCTTATCTCCGGAGTCGGAGAAACAGAGCGGTTCGACACCACCTCACTTGCTTCACTCACGGCCGGAAACATCGCCGCGACCGGGGGTCTGGCAAAGCTTATAGGTGAAAAAGAGTTCTCCATACTCTTCCATGAAGGTGAAAAAGACAACCTGCACATCTCCATCGTCGGCGGCCGTGTGATCCTGGTTGTCCTGTTCGACAGCCGATCATCACTCGGCCTGGTACGGCTCAGGGTCAAGAAGGCATCAGAAGAGCTGGCCGTTATCTTCGAAAGACTTGCTAAACGCGCCGACGAAAGGGACAAGAGTGGTGAAGGAGACTTCCCTTTCGCGGAAATAACCGATGACGACATAGACAATCTTTTCAGTTAGTGTCCAGCCGGATTTTCCGGATGGACACCGGTTAACGGAAGTATCCAACCTCCCCGCTCGTACTTTCACCTGTTTTGCTGGCAGTTACTTAAGACCAATCCATCATCCGAGGTGACATCAGATGTCGTTCATCAATTACGCCTCCCGTGAAATAAACTGCAAGATTGTATACTATGGCCCGGGACTCTGCGGCAAGACCACCAATCTCCAGTTTATCTACTCTAAAACCGCGCCTGAGGCCAAAGGAAAGATGATCAGCCTTGCCACGGAGACTGAGCGTACCCTCTTCTTCGACTTTCTGCCGCTTGCCCTGGGTGAGATAAAAGGTTTCAAGACAAGATTCCATCTGTACACCGTACCGGGCCAGGTATTTTACGACGCGTCCCGCAAACTGATCCTGAAGGGTGTTGACGGCGTGGTTTTCGTCGCCGATTCCCAGGAAGAACGGATGGACGCCAATATTGAATCGATCGAAAATCTTCAGATCAATCTGAAGGAGCAGGGATACGAACTGGAAAAGCTTCCTTTCGTCATACAGTACAACAAGCGAGACCTTCCATACGTGAGTTCCGTTGACGAGTTGCGTCGCGAACTTAACTTCTTGAATGTTCCTGACTTTGAAGCCTGCGCAACTACCGGAGAAGGCGTCTTTGAGACCCTTAAGGCAGTGGCGAAACTGATACTCATCGACTTGAAAAAGGGTAAATAGCAATCCCTCCACGCCAGCCGTCACATCACGCCCTATTCTTCGCACCAGAAGTCGTCCGTACTCCCCGTGCTGATTCATACAAATACGTTGATGGCAATTTTCACTTGTACTCCTTCCGAGGCGTCCTCCGGGATTTCACGAAAGGCGCAGCAGGAATATGACCGTTCCGACGGGTTAACATGACATCGAACCTCTCAGAAAAACTGCGGATGATTTCGGCCGCGATTTCTCCGGAATCTTCAAAAACCACTCTCGCGGAATTAAAAGGCTCAGCACCGGCCTTTCTTATCTCGCGCCTTCTCCCCCTCCTTTCATCGCCATGCATCATTGCGACACCTGACGCTGATTCGGCGGAAGAGTTTTATGGGGAGTTGCGCCTGTACTCGGAAAATCCAGTTACTGTCTTTCATTTTCCTCCCTGGGAAACCTCGCCCTTTGAACAGGCATCCCCCCATCCCGACATCAGCGGTGAACGCCTTCGAACCCTTTCCGCCCTTCAGGAAGGGAGGGCAGCGGCGGTCATCGCACCTGTATCAGCCTTGATGCAGAGGGTTTTACCAACAAATGTTCTCGGAAATTATTCCCAGTACCTTGTGGTGGGAGAAGAAGCTGATTGGGACGCACTCCTTCGGAAGCTTGTTGATATTGGCTATTCAATGGTTCCTCTCGTGGAGGATCGCGGTAGCGCCTCGGTTCGCGGCGGCATACTCGACATATTCCCTCCCGACCATGCCTCTCCTTTTCGAATCGAATTTTTCGGGGATCTTGTTGAATCCATCCGGACCTTCGACCCGCTCACGCAACGCTCCCTGCATCCGGTCGATGAGCTGGTAATACTCCCTTCAAGGGAAATAATCCTTTCCGAAGATATCGTCCACGATTTTGCAACCAGCCTGAAGAGGCGCTGCGATGACCTGGGTATCCATGCAACAAGACGGCGGGAACTGCTGGAGCAACTTCAGCATTCTATCTACCCGCCCGGAATCGAATACCTGCAACCCCTGCTCCATCCCGGACTGGAAACCCTTTTTGACTACACCGGTCCAGGCGGAATTCTTGTGGAAATGGATCCGCTGGCAGTCAGGGAATCTGAGGATATCTTTCAGGACGAACTTATCATCGCGGAGCGGAAAGCGGCGGAGTCCGCTGCCATAGTCTGCGAAAGAGACGGCCTCTTCCTTGATGTCGAATATTGGCGAAAACTTAAAAGGAATCTCAGAAGTGTATCCGTACCCTGCCTCGAGCTGTCTGACAAGTCTGAAGACGGCGCCCGCTTCAGTTTCGCCGGTGAAGACAACAGCGATATCAGGCCGTCGCTTTCCCCCGACCGCGAAGGAGTGCTCCGTCCCCTTGTCGACCGTATCAACACCTGGCGCCAGCGGAATATCCGGGTCAGCATCGTCTGCCATCAGTGGAGCCAGACACAGCGCCTCCAGGAGCTGCTGTCCCACTACAGAGTCCCCCTGACCATTTCGGAGGGAAGGTTCCACGACGATTTCAGTGACCCTTCTTCCATTCGCATCCTTACCGGCGAGCTTTCACGCGGCTTCCGCCTACCCGCGGAAGGTCTGGCCGTAATCGCGGAAGAGGAGATATTCGGAAAGAGGGTGAAGCGCCGCGACCTCTCCGATGTCCGCAAAAAGCAGATACTGGTGTCGCTGGCCGAATTGAAGCCGGGAGACTTCATGGTCCATGTGGACTTCGGACTGGGTATCTACCGCGGTCTTCAGCACATGGCCTTTGAAGGCATAGGCGGCGATTTCCTGCTGCTGGAATACGCGGGCAAGGACAAGCTGTATCTGCCGGTAGACCGCATAAACCTCGTGCAGCGCTATGTGGGGGGAGAAGGAAGCCAGCCATCCCTGGACAGGCTCGGTGGCGCGGGCTGGGAAAAGAAAAAAGCAAAGGCAAGGGAAGCGGTCGAAGAAATAGCGGGGGAACTGCTCCAGATCTACGCGGAAAGGCAGGTCCGTGAAGGATTTTCCTTCACCCCTCCGGACGACCTTTACCGTGAATTCGAGGCATCCTTCGCCTTTGAAGAAACCCCTGACCAGCTTGGCGCCATCCAGGATGTTCTTGGAGACATGGAACGTTCCAGACCGATGGATCGTCTCGTCTGCGGCGACGTGGGATACGGCAAAACAGAGGTTGCGCTGCGGGCGGCCTTCAAGGCCGCCATGGACGGAAAACAGGTCGCGCTTCTCGTTCCCACCACCGTACTGGCGTCCCAACACTTTGAAACCTTCACCTCCCGCTTCGCCTCATACCCGGTAACGGTCGGGATGCTCTCAAGGTTCCGCACCCCCAAGGAACAAAAAGAGGTCCTTGAGGGAGTAAAGACTGGTAGGATCGATGTCATTATCGGCACCCACCGTCTTCTTCAAAAGGATGTCATCTTCAAGGACCTGGGCCTGATAATTATAGACGAAGAACACCGCTTCGGTGTCTCCCACAAGGAAAAGCTCAAGAAATTCCGCTCCGTAGTGGACGTACTTACACTCACCGCCACACCCATCCCCCGGACACTGAACATGTCCCTGTCCGGGATCCGCGACCTTTCCATAATCGATACCCCGCCGGTTGACCGCCTCGCCATCAAGACCTTTGTCGCGCGCTTTTCCGACGAGCTGATCCGGGAGGCTGTGCTCAGGGAACTGCGGCGCGGCGGACAGGTGTTTTTCGTGCACAACCGGGTCCAATCCATCGGCGCCATGGCGGAATATCTGCGCAATCTCGTCCCCGAGGCAAAGCTTGTGGTAGGACACGGACAGATGCAGGAAAAGGAACTGGAAGAAGTCATGCTGGGATTTCTGCACGGCGACTTCAATCTGTTCCTCTGCACCACCATTATAGAATCAGGACTGGACATCCCCTCGGCCAACACCATGATCGTCAACAGGGCTGATACCTTCGGACTGGCGCAACTTTATCAGCTTCGCGGACGTGTCGGGCGCTCCAGCCAGCGTGCCTACGCCTATTTTCTGATTCCGGGCGAAGGGTCCATCACCGCAGATGCCCGAGAGCGCCTCCGCGTAATCCAGGACCTCACCGAACTGGGCTCCGGATTCCGCATCGCCATGCACGACCTGGAGATCCGCGGAACCGGTGATTTCCTCGGTTCCCGCCAGTCGGGAAACATCGCGGCTGTTGGCTTCGAGCTCTACACGGAACTCCTGGAAGAAGCGGTGAGCAGGCTCAAGGGCGAAACAATCAGCGAACGGATAGAACCGGAGATCAACCTCAAGATACCGGCGTTCATACCCGAGGATTACATCCCTGATCCGAACCAGAGGCTGGTCATCTACAAGAGGCTTACCCAGTCAGGTAATGAAGATGAAGTGGCTGAAATCGGCGACGAGCTGATAGATCGTTTCGGCAAACACCCGTTACCCGTATCCTACCTCCTGGATACCATGAAGTTACGCATCCATTTACGCGCCTTTCTGGTCAAAAAACTAGAATGGGACGGCAAAAACGTGCTTGTATATTTCCACGAAAAGACCCCGGTATCGCCGGACATCATCCTCGGACTTATTCGCCGGGTGCCCGACATATACCGTTTCAGTCCTGATTTCATACTCTCCGCGCGCATACACGACAACACCTTCGAAGGCATACTTTCCGGAGCCAGAAAACTCTTGAAAAGCCTGGTTTGATATGCTACGGTCGCTTGCCGTTGCTGTTGCATCAACTACCTGGATAAAGGAGAAAAATCCGTGAATTACACGAACGTAGTCAGGGTTGCCGCGCCTATGATTCTGGCTCTCAGTCTTTGCGCCTGCAAACCGGCGCCCACCGAAAAAGCCAAGACAACCGGAACGGTACTTGCCGAAGTAAACGGCAATGCAATCACAACCGATGATTTCAAAGCCGAGATTGACAAACTCCCCCCCTATCTGAAACCGATGGTCCAGTCCGAAGAAGGAAAGAAAGAACTGCTGGACAGCATGATTGTCCGTCAGATAATCCTGGAGCAGGCCAAAAAGGATGGCGTGGACAAGGACAAGGAAGTATCGGACAGGATGGAAGATCTGCGCAAGAGGCTCATTGTCGAGACCTATCTGAAGAAGAAGGTTGAAAAGGAAGCGCAGATCTCCGACGAAGAGATGAAAAAGTTTTACGACGAAAACAAGGACAAGTTCAAGGCCGGCGACCAGGTGAAGGCCAGCCATATCCTGGTAAAGACGGAAAAGGAGGCATCTGATATCCTTGCCCAATTGAAAGGCGGCGCAAAGTTCGAAGACCTGGCAAAGAAATTCTCCACCGATTCCACGGCATCCAAGGGCGGAGACCTGGGATGGTTTCCCAAAGGCGCCATGGTGCCAGAATTCGACAAGGTTGCCTTCAGCCTGAAGGAAGGAGAGATGTCGGGCATCGTGAAGACCCAGTTCGGCTTCCACCTCATCAAGGTGACCGGCAAGCGTCCGGCCGGGATAACCCCGTTTGAAGAGGTCAAGGAACAGATCAAATCCAATCTTCTCCCAGCGAAGCAGCAGGAAATATTTACGAAGATGAAGGAAGAGATGAAGAAAAGCGCCAAGATATCCATAAAGGATGATGTACTCAAAAGCTTCGATTCAAAACCGTCCGAGACAAAGGGCGGAACCGGCGCACAGACGAAATAATCCGCGCAGCTCAAACTGAAGGCAAGGACGATTCCTTGCCTTCAGTGTATCCACTCAAAAGACAAGAATGTTAATTATGATTAAATTATCCATCATTGTGCTATCCCTTTTGCTGGCGCTTGCCTCGCTTGCTTCAGCCGAGCTCGTAAGCGGCATTGCGGTCCTCGTCAACGACGAACCGATAACCACCTTCGACATTCAAAAGGAAAAGGATGGTATCGAAAAGGGGATGACCGCGAAGGCGCCCCTGGACGACGAGGCCAAATCCCGTCTGCGGCAGGCGGCCATAGACTCCCTTATCAACAAGAAGCTCATACAGCAGAAGATAAGGGAACTGGAAATCAAGGTATCGGAAGAAGAGGTGCGTCAGGCTATCGAAGACGTAAAGAAGACCAACAACATCACCCAGGACAACCTGGTGGAGGCCTTGACCGCCCGCGGCATTTCCTTTGATGAATACAAGGAGCAGATAAAGGAGCAACTGGAGAGGTTGCGGCTGATCAGCATGGAGGTGCGCTCAAAGGTCCAGATAAGCGACAAAGAGGCGCTGGATTACTACACGGCGAACCCGGGCGCGTTCCAGGTTGACGAGGCCTTCCGCGTGCGCCAGGTATATTTCAAGCTCCCCGCCACGGCCGCTGAGAAGGAGCGGAAGAGGGTTCTCGCAACCGCTGAAATCGTTCTGGCTGAAGCAAGGAAGGGCGCTGATTTCGCGGCGCTGGCAAAAAAATATTCCCAGGACCCTTCCGCCGCCGAAGGTGGAGACCTGGGCTACCTGAAAAAAGGGGACCTCCTCCCGGAAATAGATGAATCACTGGCAGGTCTCAAGATGGGTCAAGTCAGCGGATTGATTCGCACTCCAGTGGGAATCCACATCATGAAACTGGAAGAGCACAGACTCGGAAATCGCCGGACTTTCGAAGCGGTGAAACCGGAGATCGAGGACATTCTTTACAAGAAGAAATCGGAAGAGCGGTTCAGCCAGTGGCTTGATGAACTGCGAAAGAACGCCTCCATAGAGAGGAAATAAAAATCGGCGGCCGTTACCGGCCGCCGATTTTTATTATGATAAACGCTCTCTCTATCAGACCCCGGTCGCGGCCAGTTCCTCTACAAGCTTTTTCTGGGACGCAGTCAACTGCCCCGGAACCTTTACATTAACCTTGACGAACAGATCGCCTTTCGACGTTTTCCCCATATGCGCAATACCAAAACCCTTCAGCCGGATTTTCGTGCCAGGCTGTATACCCGCCGGGACCTTGACCCTCTTGCTCCCCTCCAGTGTCGGCACCTCGATGGTTGTTCCAAGCGCCGCATCGGTGTAACGTATTTCCCGCTCAACCAAGATATTATTTCCTTCCCTGGAAAAGACGGGATCATTACCGACCTTTATCGTAAGATACAGGTCACCGGGAGGACCGCCGCTGTGACCCTGTCCACCCTTCGCTTTTATCCGCATCCTGGCTTCATTTTCAATACCAGCGGGTATCTTCACCGAAAGGTCTTCCTTGACCCCGTCACGCAGGAATGAGACCCTCTTTTCCCCCCCTTCCGCGGCCTCCCGGAAGGTAACGGAAACCTCCATGGAATAATCCTCCCCGCGCTGCCTGCGAGGGTGGCGTCTCCCGCCGGACTGGAACCCGCCGCCGAAGATACGGGAAAAGATATCCTCCGCGCCGACCCCCGTGCCCTGGAAGATGTCGCCGAAGTCGAATCCTCGAAAAATATCTTCCTGGGAGTAACGTTGATGGAAATCGGATGAACCGAACTGGTCGTACTGGGCCTTTTTCTGGGGATCGGAAAGCACGGCATATGCTTCGCTAATTTCCTTGAACTTTTCCTCCGCATCCTTGTTGCCGGGATTCTTGTCCGGATGATACTTTATGGCCAGCTTGCGATAAGCCTTTTTGATCTCCTCGGGTGAGGCGTCCTTCTTCAAACCGAGAACCTGATAGTAATCCTTAACCGCCATGGGACCTAATTCCTTTCCAAGATAGACGTAATGGGAATGTAATCTCTGTTTTCCTTCATGTCAACCTCGACGCCCGTTTATCCTTGACAGACTGTACACCGGACTTATTATGTTGATTTTCAACAACACCGCCGCGCCTGACAAATTCCGCCGTCAGGGCTTCACGGCATGGAAAGAAGTAACGGAGAACCATACATGAAAAAGGTCGTTATTATCGGGGGGGGGATTTCAGGACTTGCCACCGCGTTTCTGCTTCGGCAGAAGGCCGATGACAAAGGAAAGGACCTGTCAATTACCGTCCTGGAGAAGGAAGATGTAACGGGTGGCAAGATCCGGAGCATCAAGTCAGAGGGCTTTGTATGCGAGTGGGGTCCCAACGGCTTTCTGGACAGCAAACCTCAGACACTGGAGTTGTGCCGGACCCTGGGAGTCAGCGATCGGCTGCTGAGAAGCAACGACAACGCTAGAAAGAGATTCATCTATTCGGAAGGGATGCTTCACCGGCTTCCGGAAAACGCCCTCTCTTTTTTTTCTTCCAGGCTCATTTCCTGGCCGGGCAAGATTCGCCTTTCACTGGAGCCCTTTGCCCCGGGTCCCCCTCCGGGAATTGATGAGACCCTGGCGGCCTTTGGCCGGCGCAGGCTGGGAAAAGAGGCATTGCGAAAACTCATAGCGCCCATGGTGTCCGGGATCTTCGCCGGTGACCCGGAAACCATGTCGCTGAAATCATGCTTTCCCCGCATGGTGGAATTGGAAAAGGACTACGGCGGCCTTATCATGGCCATGCTGAGGCTCGCCCGGAAAAAGCGTAAAGAGAGGGCCCAGGGAAAGGCCGTTTCCGGCCCATCCGGACCGGGAGGAATCCTGACTTCATTCAATAACGGCATCCAGGAACTAACGGACTCATTGGCGGCAACCCTGCGCAACGAAACAATAAGCACCGGGCAGGACGTTGCCGGTATTGTCAAAGGAAAGTCCCTTCCCTACCGGGTAATCACCGGTTCAGGAGATCAGGAAGCGGATCTGGTAATTGCAGCCGCGCCTGCCTTCGAGACAGCGGGCATGTTGCGGGAACTGGACAGGGGGATAGCGGAAATACTTCATGAAATAAAATACGCTTCCATGACAGTGGTCTGCTTCGGATATGAAAAGGATAAAATAGCTCGCCACCTGGACGGATTCGGCTACCTGATTCCCAGGGAAGAGGGGATGAACACCCTGGGAACCCTCTGGGATTCAAGCATCTTTACCAACAGGGCGCCGGAGGGATATGTCCTTCTGCGCAGCATGCTCGGCGGCGCCTGCTTTCCGGAATACCTGGAGCTGCCGGATGAAGAAGTGGTCAGGCGGGTGAGAAGCGACCTGTCAGCCACCATGGGAATCAAGGATCCGCCGGTATTCGTGCGCATTTTCCGCCACGAGAAGGCCATACCCCAGTATACCGTCGGGCACGGTGAACGGCTGCGGGCCCTGGAAGAGAGGCTTGAGAAACACCCCGGACTCCTCTTGACCGGAAACTCCTATCGCGGTGTCGGACTGAATGACTGCGTGGCCGCCGCGGCGCGCACGGCGGAAGAAGGGATGAAATATCTTCAGGGACGGTAAACGGCAAAGGAAAGAGCCGGTCAAAGCAAAAGGGGTGTATTGGCTGTAATCGCGCTACTGAGCTCTACTTGTACTTCTTCCTCCTGAACAGCCCCGTTTTAAGGGATGTTATACGGTCGAGGAACAGCAGCCCGTCCAGGTGATCCATCTCATGCTGGACCGCAACCGCTTCAAAACCGCTTGCGTCCACCTCGAGCGCCCTTCCCTGGTCATCGAGGAAGCTGACCGTGATTTTTTCCGCCCTCTCCACATCACCGGTATAATCAGGGACGCTCATACACCCTTCGCGCATCACCGAACCCCCTTCCCGTCTGACAATCTCCGGATTCACCATAACCAGCAGGCCGTGATTGTTGTCCCGGCCATGCCTGCTGGCCGATACATCCACAACGCAGACTCTCAGGGCGACGCCTATCTGCGGCGCGGCGACCCCCACGGATCCCGGACCGGCCCGCATCGTATCGATGAGATCACCGATGAGGAGCGAGACTTCGGCGTCAATGGCGGCAACGGGCGCGCAGACCTGTTTCAGCATGGGGTGGGGATAATGGAGAATGGGACGGGCAGGCATGATATTACAGGGAAACCGGGGTCACGGAACGGACTCCTATCTCCACATTCAACTCCTTTTTCAACTTTTCCAGCAGACGAGTAACGTCTTCAATGGAAGCGCCGTCAGGAAGCACGGCCTCCAGCATCAGGACGTAAACAGGTTCCTCCCGCGTCCCTATGAGCTTCGTATTCATGTCGGTGATATTTATGCCCTGCTCGGCCAGTTCTCCCGCTACCCGGAAGACAATGCCCGGACGATCCGAACCATATACCGACACCATGCACAATTCACCAGTGGGCGTAGCGTGAACCGTCTCGGCGCTAGCAAGGGTCCTGACAAATACGGAGAGTTGCATCTTTTCATCAAACGTCTTGAATTCCTCCAGAAGCCGCGCCTTGCTGAACGGTCTTGAATGGGAGACGATCAGAATCATGGCGAATTCGCCGCCCAGCATGGTGCTGCTGGAATCCTCGATATTGCAGCCCAGGCGATACAGGGCCTCCGCCGCTCCGGCCACTATCCCCGGCCTGTCCTTTCCTATTATCGTAACCGCGAAATGAAGCGCCGGTTCTCCGCTTCTCTTCATGACTCCCCCTTGGTCCACATGCAGTCATCCCGCGAATTCCTTGTCATCCGCGGCTTTTGCCTCTGGAGGTATAGCACATCTTTACCCATTCCCGGAAGGAAAAACCCCTTGATATGGCTGTAATACTCACGGAACAAAAGCGGATAGGAAAGATTTCCCGGAAAATCCAGTGGTGGGTGGCTGGAGAATAATAAACCTAGATTCGGCAGTTGGAGGCATCCTTCGTTCTCTCC
>CAZFCG010000009.1:45997-47441 GCA_964517595.1 uncultured Geobacter sp.
TCGCTCTCTACGGATACCTCCAACTGCCGGTTTAATGATAAAGGAAGCAGGGAACGGTCAGTACCCTGTCAGCGGATCAGATCCTTCAGCAGTTCATGCCTGTCGCTGCTCTGGTTGGAGGAAAAACCGGTCTGGCCGGCCAGGGCTATTGCGGCCGTATCGGCCAGCAAAGCGCCGATGGTTTCTATTGTCTTGCGGAACGGGGTGTTTCTGACATACTGCCACCTGACATCGTCCTTCACATGTTCGGGCATCTCCAGGTTATAGAGGACAGGGGCTTTCAGCCCCGTGAGACTTGCCGCATGCACCCTGAACCACGCGTCTCCGGTGGGAATAACATCCGTCAGATACTCGACCATGACCTGCCCATTGTCAAAAATGGTAGTAGTCAGCTTCCTGCCTCGCTCGAAGTTGCCCACGGTTGCGTCCGGGATAACCTGCGCCAGGTTCCAGCCCGCCAGGACAACGTTCTTTGCCATGTGATTGACACTGCGTGGTATCCCCTCCACCAGATCCCCCAGGACCGCTTCCTTGAGCTTGGCGCCGAAGAAGGAAAGCCTCTCCGCGAATCCCCGGGGGGCCTCCTCATTGTCTGGTCGCCACAACCCAAAACTGAATGCGCTCCCCAGGTCCTTGAAGAATTCAACGACCGACCCTATCAGACCTTTTTGTGTACCTTCCTGGATCTCGCCCTTCTCATCACGGTAACGGATTTTTGACCCCATCAGGAGGTTACCGAAAAAATTTTTGACATTCCCAAAGGAATCGGACACGTCTTTCCCTACCCTGTCCGTAAAGGACTCCCTCTCTTTCGGGTCATCGGACACCCTCTTCCGCTCCAGGTAATAGTGATCCCCGCCCGGATTGCGCAGAAGCTGGTCATCCTTGTATTTCCGCCAGCCGTCATCAGGCGCCGCGTCCTTTTTCCCGCCACCCTGGGCGGAATACGCGGTAACTATCTCTTTTCTTGTCGCGGGTGGTGAATATTGATGGAGAAGAAGAGCGGAAGGGCCCATGACATTGCCATTGAACGCGGCGGGAAGCGAAGCGGATGGAATTCCGGTGGAATCCGCGCGTTCCCCGGCCATGGAGGCGTCCAGGGCCTTGCCGAACCCGCCGGCTTTTCCTGTAGCTGCCTCAGAGGGATGAGACGACTCCGGAAACAGGCGTCCTCCTCCGAAGATAGGTTGCGTGTTCATCATGGGACCTGCTCAAAGTGGTTTTGAGGGTAAGGCATCGAACAGTACCAAGCAAACAACATGCCACACCAATATCGGAAGGCTACTCATCTTGCCGGGCAAGGCCCCAAAACGAAAAACGGGAAAGGGGTGCCGCATCTCCGACACCCCTTTCCCGCGTTATTTCAAGTGAGACTCTTGTAAAAGTATCGAAAAAATACTCCCCCTTCCTTGATGGGAGGGGGTTGGGGGGAGGGTGAAAAGGG
>CAZFCG010000009.1:47564-63755 GCA_964517595.1 uncultured Geobacter sp.
TCACCCTCGGCCACCATCAGCTCGCTGATGAGCCTGGTGAAACGAAGCGGGTCTTTCACCGGGGTCCCTTCGGTGAGGAGGGCCTGGTCGTAGAGGAGCTCGCAGTAATCATCCAGCTTGCTGTTCCCCTTATCCTTGTCGAACAGTTTGCGCATGATGCGGGTGATGGGGTGATCAGCGTTCAGTTCCAGAACCCTTTTCGACTCCGGCACGTCCTGGTTCATGGCCTTCAGGATCCGCTCCATGTTGGCGTTCATACCGTACTCGTCCGCCACCAGGCAGCAGGCGCTGTCGGTGAGGCGGTTTGAGAGTCGCACCTCCTTTACCCGATCGTCCAGTTTCCCCTTGATGAAGCCGAGCAGGTCACCGTACTGCTTCTCGGCTTCCTTCCTCTTGTCTTCAAGCTGTTTCTTCTCCTCCTCGGTCTCCACCTCCAGTTCACCCTGGAGCACCGATTTCAGCTTCTTGCCGTTGTACTCGGTCAGGCTCTGCACCAGCCATTCGTCTATGGGATCGGTCAGGAAGAGTACCTCGTAACCCTTCTTGCGGCAGATCTCCAGGTGCGGCGAGTTCTCCACCACGGCCCGGCTGTTGCCCGTGATGTAATAGATCTCCTTCTGACCTTCCGGCATGCGCTCCACGTACTCCTTCATGGAAACGAAAGAACCGCTTTCGGTTTTCGTGCTCTCGAAGAGGATCAGCTCCTGGAGCTTTTCCTTGTTGGCGTGGTCGAAGTGGATTCCTTCTTTCAGCACCGGGCCGAATTCCTTGTAGAACTTCAGGTAATCCTCCTGAGATTTCTCCTTTGTCTCAGCCAGGGTGGAGAGAATCTTTCCGACAAGGTTCTTCTGAATCTTGCGGATCTGGGCGTCCTCCTGAAGGATCTCGCGGGAGACGTTCAGGGGAAGGTCGCTGGAGTCCACCACGCCTTTCATGAAACGGAGGTATTCGGGGAGGAGATGCTCGCACTTGTCCGTGATGAATACCCTCTTCACATAGAGGTGCACGCCCTTGCGGTGCTCAGGCATGAACAGGTCCAAGGGGCGATGTTCAGGAACATAGAGGAGGGCCTTGAACTCGCTGGTTCCTTCGGCCGAGTAATGGATGGTGCGGAACGGCTTGCCGTAATCATGGGATATATGACTATAGAACTCGTTGTACTCCTCTTCGGTTATCTCGCTCTTTGGCCTCGCCCAGATGGCCTTCATGGAGTTGAGGGTCTCTTCCTCGGTCTTTTTGACCTTTTCCGCCCCTTCGATGGGCTTGCCGTCCACTCCACGGGGATACTCCTCGCGGGTTACGTCCATAGTGATGGGATACTGGACGTAGTCGGAGTATTTCTTGACTATGGAGCGAAGCCGCCACTCGTCAAGATACTCTTTCATCTCATCCTTGAGATGGAGAATGACATCGGTGCCCCGTGTCTCCTTCTCGCATTCCTCGATGGTATACGTGCCGTCCCCCACCGACTCCCAGCGGGTAGCCGCTGTCCTGTCGCCTGCCCGGCGCGTCACCAGGGTCACTTTGTCGGCGGCCATGAACGAGGCGTAGAAGCCGACGCCAAACTGGCCGATGAGCTCCGGATGGTCCTTTACACTCTGCTCCTTCAGACCCTGGAGAAATGCCTTGGTGCCCGACTGGGCGATGGTGCCGATATTGGTCTCCACCTCTTCCATGGTCATGCCGATGCCGTTGTCACGGATGGTGAGGGTTCCGGCGTCCTTGTCGGGAATCAGCTTTATCTTCCAATCCGAGTTGTCCTCCAGGATCGCCTTGTCGGTGTGGGACTCGAAGCGGGCCTTGTCCACGGCGTCGGAGGCGTTGGAGATGAGTTCCCTGAGGAAGATCTCCTTGTTGGAGTAGAGAGAATGGATTACCAGATCCAGTAGTTGCTGGACCTCGGTGCGGAAATGTTTTGTGGTCTTGGTCATGGATTGAGGTTCTCCTTCTTTCATCATTCGTTATCTGCCGGACATTCCTGAAGTCAGTAAACTAATCATTCACACCGGGTTTTGCAAGGTTCCCGTGGAGAATTTTTCGCTCCGCCTCATCCTGAAAACTGAATCGAGCGCCCCGTGTCAAGGAGAACTCCATCGGTTTCAGGCAAACCTCACGAAACAATCAGGATCAGGGCATGGAATCCCACGACATCTGTTTTTCCTCCGAGTAGTCCCTGAACTCCTCCGAACAATCCTTTTCCGGCGCCCGGAAAAGCCCCTTCGCTTCCCCGCGTGTTGACACCCTTCCGTGCCTGTGATAGGTTAAAAGCCCTGAAAAAGCCCGGTAATACGGCTTTTTTCCCATGCGGGCCGCCCCGCCGCACACCTTTTACAGCTCCCGGAGACGCCATGTACCTCCCCGATTTCGAGACCTTCCGCTCCCTTTCTTCCCAAGGAAATCTGATACCCGTATACCGCGAGATACTTGCCGACATGGATACCCCGGTCAGCGCCTTCCGCAAGATCGACGACGGCCGCTACTCCTTCCTCCTGGAAAGTATCGAAGGTGGAGAAAAATGGGCCCGTTACAGCTTTCTCGGCTCGAGCCCGGAGGAGATAATCCGCTCCAGGGGAAACAGTGTCGAAATCCTTTCCGCGGACGGTTCCATCCGGCGGGAGGAAACGGATGACCCTCTGGGGCTGGTCCGGGATCACATGAAACGCTTCTCGCCGGTGGAGGTGGACGGCCTGCCCCGCTTCTTCGGCGGCGCTGTCGGCTATATCGGCTATGACATGGTGCGCTACTTCGAGCGGGTCAGCCTGACCAGGCCCGCCGTGCTGGACGCCTGGGACAGCTACCTGGTGATCACCGACACCATCCTCATCTTCGACACCATCCGTCAGAAGATCAAGGTAGTCTCAAACGCCCACATGGAAAACGGCAAGACACCGGAAACCGCCTATGCCGAGGCCATAGAGAAGATCGACGCCATAGTCCGCAAACTGAGGACGCCACTGCCGCCGGCGTCGACTCCGCCGTCAGCGGGAAAGATCTCCTTCTCGTCCAATGTGGATCGCGCGATGTTCGAGGAGTCCGTGGAAAAGGCCAAGGAGTATGTCAGGGCCGGCGATGTCATCCAGGTGGTGCTTTCCCAGCGCTTTTCAGCGGATCTCACCGTTAACCCCCTGGACATCTACCGTGTCCTTCGAACCCTGAACCCGTCTCCCTACATGTTTTTCCTGCGCCTGGACGACACCCTGGTGGTGGGAGCATCACCCGAGGTCATGGTGCGCAAGGAGGGGAAACAGGTGGAACTCCGTCCCATCGCCGGAACACGGCCCCGCGGCAAGACCCGCGGCGAGGACGAGCGCCTGGAGCTGGAACTGCTGGCCGACCCCAAGGAGTGCGCTGAACACGTCATGCTCGTGGACCTGGGGAGAAACGACCTGGGCCGGGTGTGCCGAACAGGCACCGTCAGCGTCACCGAGCTGATGGTAGTTGAACGCTATTCCCACGTGATGCACATCGTCTCTAACGTGCAGGGTGAACTGGCCGGAGGCCGCGACGCCTTCGACGTGCTGCGCGCCACTTTCCCGGCAGGCACCCTGTCCGGCGCGCCCAAGGTCAGGGCCATGGAGATCATCGATGAACTGGAGCCGGTGCGGCGCGAGATCTACGGCGGAGCGGTGGGTTACTTCTCCTTTTCCGGCAACATGGACATGGCCATCGCCATCCGCACCCTGGTGGTCAAGGACGGCAGGATCCACCTCCAGGCCGGCGCCGGCCTGGTGGCTGATTCCGACCCGGCCACCGAGTACCAGGAGACCGTCAACAAGGCCAGGGCCGTGGTAAAGGCCATCGAGCTGGTGGAAAAGGGGCTGGATTGAGGTCGAATTCAGATGATGACGGGTTATCTTATGGGAAGACAATTACAGAAACTGGAAGAGCTTTTCCTGGATTAAGGGGGCTTTACCGAGCGCCTCTACAGGCAGCGCAGCAGGAGAAAATGAAAATGACCAGAGACGAAGCGCATTCAAAAATCATCTTCGCCCTCGACTTCGACACCTTCAACACGGCCAAACACTGGGTGTCGACCCTGGCCGGCCGGGTCGGGATGTTCAAGGTGGGAAAACAGCTGTTCACCGCCTACGGCCCCGACATCGTGCGCATGATCGAGAACTTCGGCTCGGGGGTGTTCCTGGATCTGAAGTACCACGATATCCCCAACACGGTGGCCATGGCCTCCCTTGAAGCCGCGAAACTGAGGGTGAAGCTGTTCAACGTCCACGCCCTGGGCGGCTACGAGATGATGGCGCGGACCATGGAGGCGCTGAACAAGGAGTATCCGGAAGGCAAGCGTTCCAAGTTGCTGGCAGTGACCATCCTGACCTCATCCAATGAGGAGACCCTGCGGGGGGTCGGCATCGACCGTCCGGTGCAGGAGATGGTGGTACGACTGGCGACCCTGGCAAAAAAGGCCGGTATCGACGGCGTGGTGGCCTCTCCGCGGGAAGTGCCCCTGATCCGGGAGGCGTGCGGGAAGGACTTCCTCATCGTCACCCCCGGCGTCCGGCCGTCATTTGCCTCGACCGACGACCAGAAACGGGTCATGACTCCTGCCGAGGCGGTTGCGGCGGGCTCGGATTACCTGGTGATCGGACGCCCCATCAGCGCCGCGCCGGACCCGCTGCAGGCGGTGGAGGCGATTGTGGACGAAATAGTCGGTGAAAGGAAACCATGAAAGAAGAAATAATCTACGGACTGAACCCGGTTATCGAGGCCCTGCGCGGCACGCGCAAGGCCTTCGAGCTTTTCGTCGTCGGCGCCGGCTCGGACAAGCGACTGGAAAAACTCCTGAAGCTGGCCAGGGAGAAGGGGGTTCCACTGCGCAGCCGGGAAAAGGCGGACATCTCCCGCCTGTGCGGCACGGAACACCACCAGGGCGTGGCCCTGCGGGTGGAGGGTTTTTCCTATGCGGAACTGGACGAGATACTCGACCGCTGCCGGGCTTCCGGAGAAAAGGGACTGCTGCTGGCGCTGGACGGGGTCCAGGACCCCCACAATCTGGGGGCTATCATCCGGAGCGCGGCCTGCGCGGGCGCCCACGGGGTGATAATCCCCAAGGATCGCGCCGCGCGCATCACGCCGACCGTTGAAAAGTCATCGGCCGGGGCGGTGGAGACAGTGCCGGTGGCCCAGGTGGTGAACGTGGCGCAGACCCTGGATGAATTGAAAAAGGAAGGCTTCTGGATCTTCGGCGCGTCCGACAGCGCGCCGGGCATGCTCTTCGGGCAGGATTTCTCCGGCCCGGTTGTCCTGGTAATCGGAAGCGAGGGGGAAGGAATCCGCCCCCTGGTGAGGAAGAAGTGCGACGGCCTCTTTTCCATCCCCATGCGTGGCGGGGTCAGTTCCCTCAACGCTTCGGTGGCCGCGGGAGTGGCCCTGTTCGAGGTGGTGCGGCAGAGGATGAAGAAGGAGTAACCGCCACAGATTTTTTCCGCTATGAAAAAGCCGGAACCCCATGAATGGGCTCCGGCTTTTTCATTTCAGGCTCGGGAAATCAGGCTGGCAGGTCGGCTGCCGCTACTTCACCAGTTTCACCGACGAGATCACCACCGCCTTCAGAGGCACGTCCTGAAACGGCCCCCGGCTGCCGGTCTTGACCACCGCTATCCTGTCCACCACATCCATCCCCTTTACCACCTTGCCGAACACGGCATAACCGTGACCGTCCGGCAAGGGTCTGTTCAGACCTTTATTGTCCACCACGTTAATAAAAAACTGGGAAGAAGCGCTGTCCGGATCGGCGGTGCGGGCCATGGCAATCGTACCCCTTTCATTTTTCAGGCCGTTTGCCGCTTCATTCCTGATGGGCGACCTGGTCCGCTTCTCCTTCATTCCACCGGTAAAGCCGCCTCCCTGGATCATGAAACCCGGAATTACACGGTGAAAAACAAGCCCGTCATAAAACCCTTCCCGTACATATGAGAGAAAGTTTTTCACGGAAACGGGCGCATCTTTCCGGAACAGTTCTATGGTCACCTTTCCCATGGAGGTATCCATAAGCACCTTCGGGTTTTCCGCGAAGGCCCCGGATGGAAGGGCAAACAGGCAAAAGGCAATGGTTACGATTGAGGTTGTGAACATCCTTTTCAGCATTCTGATTCTCCTTTCAGATTGAATTTAAACTCAAGAATGTGCTTTGAAATCGGCGGGAAATATCCATATATCCAACTTCCTTTTTTCCGGTGAACCATTACCGGCTTCTTCCGAACTTCTCCATCATCCAACCGGCTATGCTGCCTGATGAAAAGGTCGGTGGCGGAGCAGCCCGCTTGAACCAGGCGGCGTCTTCCAATTCACCCCGATCTACGAGGATATCCCCTCCCGCATAGTCGGCCGTGAATCCAATCATGAGCTGCGCCGGAAACGGCCAGCTCTGACTTCCCACATAGCGGAGATTGTCGATGAGGATCCCCGTCTCTTCCTTGACCTCACGGCTCGCGCATTCCTCCAGGGATTCGCCGAAATCACAGAAACCCGAAGGGAGGCTGTAGTAGCCTGGCGGCCACTCGGGCTTGCGGACGAGAAGCAGCTCGTCCTCCCGGCTCACCAGCGTCAACGTGCAGGGGTGAATGTGGGGAAAATGCTCGGAGCCGCACCCCGCGCACCGTTTTCCCCAGGTTCCCGGAATCGCCTCATTCGCGCCACCACACCGGGAACAGACCACGCTCCTTCTCTCCCAGCAGAGGATCTGCTGGGCAAGCCCGGAAAGGGTAAGGAGATCGTCAGGCAACCTGTTGTGAAGGTATGTAAACAACAGGGGCTCGACAAGATATCCCGAAGGAACATCCGTTTCGATTCCCATATCGAGAATCCTGACAGGATTTCCCTTCCATGTCCCGATAAACAATTCTCCGGCGCCCTCTCCGGCCCATGGGGGCCTTTCTCCTTCAACTGGAGAAAGGCTTTCAGCGGCCGCCAGGGCAAGAGAGTCACCGCGGAAAACAAACCAGACACCCGGGCCTCCCGGATCAGTATCCCCCTTGCGGGCCGGCATGAAAGCACCTCCCAGAACGCGGGAGTTGAACGGCAGATTTACTGCTTCCGGGTACGGCATGGACAACCTCCAGGAAAAACTGGGATGAAATAGGCATTTTTCTCATGAGCAAAGACGCTAGTCAAGGAATCACTACAATAAAATGCAGGCGAACCGATACTTTTTCTTGCCGGGAACAAAATGAAATGATATTCACTATGGTGTTTTTAAGCAATCATATCAAGTTAAACATATATTTATATTATGCCGTTCTATTGTTATCCGACAAGGAGAGACCCATGGATCGCACCTTTCCCAAGAGCCTGGTCAGGCTCAACATCACCCAGTTTCTGGGCGCCCTAAACGACAATTTCCTCAAGCTGCTGATCATCTTCCATCTGATAAGGGTCCAGGGCGCCGGCGACGCGGGCGTCATCGCGGCCCTGGCGGGCGCGGCCTTCGTCATACCGTTCCTGCTGTTCGCCGCGCCGGCGGGTTCCCTGGCCGACCGCCTTCCCAAGTCACGCATGATAACAACCCTCAAGGGGGTAGAGGGGCTGGTCGCCCTGCTGGCGGTGGCCGCCCTGGCCTTCGGTCTGGAAAACGGCCTGTACGGGGTGGTGTTTCTAATGGCCGCCCACAGCGCCTTCTTCGCCCCGGCAAAATACGGAATCATACCCGAACTTGTTAAAAAGGAAGAACTGTCGAAGGCCAACGGCCTCATCGAGTCCTGCACCTTTCTCGGCATCATCGGAGGAACCGCCCTTGCCTCCCTTCTTTCGCTGGTGACCGCGGAACGTCCCTGGCTTGCCGCCTGCTTCAGCCTGACGGTGGCCCTGGCCGGCCTCTGGTCCGCCTCCACCATCGAAGCGACCGAGGCGCGCGCGCCGGGAAAAAAGGTCGCCCTCTTTCCCGGGGAGATCTTCAGGACCATCAGCGACATCCGGAGCGATCGCGACCTGATGCTCGCCATTATCGGGCTGGCCTTCTTCATGTTCGTTGCGGCATTCACCCAGATGAACCTTATCGGATACGGCATGGAGCGCCTGGGACTGGACGAGGCGCGCAGCGGCTATCTGTTCCTGGCGGCAGCCCTAGGCATCGGCATCGGCTCCCTCCTCTCCGCCAATCTATCCGGGCGTAACGTGGAATTCGGCATCGTACCCATAGGGGCGGCGGGAATAACCGCATCCGCCCTCCTTCTTCACGCCGCTCCCGAAAACCTTGCCGCATGCCTGGGCATTGTCGTCATCTTCGGCATCAGCGCCGGCCTCTTCAGTCTTCCTCTCCAGACATTCATCCAGTTCAGCGCCGAACCATCACGACGGGGACAGGTGCTGGCCGCCTCCACCTTCATCAGCTGGATAGGGATATTCCTCGCCTCGGGCGTCATCTACCTGTTCAGCAAGATAATGGGGCTATCGGCGGCCGGGGGATTCAGCGTCCTGGGAGTGTTGACACTGGTCCTTACCATCCTCTCCTTCCTCATCCTTCCAGACTTCTTCCTCCGATTCCTCGCTCTGATGGCGATGCATATCTTCTACCGCATCCGTATCGTCGGCGAGGAAAACGTCCCGCTGGAAGGTCCGGCCCTCCTCGTCCCCAACCATGTAACGTGGGTAGACGCCCTTCTGCTGACGGCCACCAGCCAGAGGAGAATCCGCTTTGTAATGGAACGTGAGTATTTCAATACGCCGGTCCTGCGCGGGCTCTTCCGTCTCATGGGAGCGATTCCGGTATCATCGGAGGACAGCCGCGGAGAACTGGTGGAGTTTATCCGCCAGGCGCGCCAGGCCCTGGAAGAAGGGTACATGGTGTGCATCTTCGCCGAAGGCGCGCTGACCCGCACCGGCATGCTGAGGGAATTCCGAAGCGGTTTCGAGCGCATCGTCAGAAAAAGCGGCCACCCCATAATTCCGGTATATATCGGCGGCGCCTGGGGAAGCATCCTGAGCTACGCCCACGGCCGGCTCCTGTCCCGCCTTCCCGCCTTTTCCCCATACCGGGTGTCCATTATCTTCGGCGCGCCCATGCCTTCCACCAGCTCCGCCGTGGAGGTGCGGCAGGCGGTAATGGAACTTTCATGCCTCTATTTCGACTCCCGCAAAAAATACCGCAAACCCCTGGGTGAATATTTCATCGACTGCGCGAAACGTAACTGGCGACGCAAGGCGGCGGCCAACGCCTCCAGCAAGGAGTTTTCCTACGGGCGCACCCTGGCCGGCGCACTGGTTCTGATTTCGAGACTGAAGCAAAGGATAGGCCCGGAAGAACATGTGGGCATCCTGATACCTCCCACCGTGGGAGGAGCCCTCACCAATCTGGCCCTGTCGCTCATGGGAAGGATACCCGTCAACCTGAACTACACCGCATCCGAGGCGTCCCTGCAATCGGCGGTCTCCCAGTGCGGAATCAAGACCGTCATCACCTCCCGGGCATTTCTGGAAAAGGTTCCCACCCTTCCCCGCCTGGAGGGCATGGTCATGCTGGAGGATATCATGGGGGAGGTTGCGGTGATATGCAAGCTCGCTGCTTTTGTGAAGGCGCGACTTCTGCCGGCGCGCCTGCTGTGTTCCAGGAAGGATTTCAACGCCGATCGGCCCGCAACGGTGATCTTCTCCTCGGGAAGCACCGGAGAGCCGAAGGGAGTGGTGCTCACCCACCACAACATCATGTCCAACATCGAGGCGCTGCGCATGGTGTTCCGCGTCGATCTGAACGACAATATCTGCTCGGCGCTCCCCTTCTTCCATTCACTGGGATTCACCGGAACCCTTTGGTTCCCGCTGGTGAGCGGCTTTTCCGCAGCCTACCATACGAACCCCATGGACGGCGAAAAGATCGCCCGGATGGCGCGGGAAAACAGGTCAACCCTCCTCATCGCCACCCCCACATTCCTCCTCGCCTATCTGCGGCGGGCCAGGAAAGAGGATTTCGCCATCCTGAGGCTGGTCATGACCGGCGCTGAAAAACTGAAGCCCAGGCTCGCCGACGCCTTCCAGGAAAAATTCGGCGTCCGGCCCATGGAAGGATATGGCGCAACCGAACTTTCCCCGGTGATCACCCTCAGCCTGCCGGACGTGGAACTGGGCGGGGTCCGGCAAAGGGGCTCAAAGGAAGGGAGCGTTGGACAACCCATACCGGGAGTGGCGGTGCGCGTCGTGGACCCGGACACATGGAAACCCGTTGGACCCGGCAAACCGGGGCTGATCCTGGTGAAGGGCCCCAATGTGATGCTCGGGTATCTGGGACGGGCCGACAAGACCGCCGAGGCGCTCCGCGACGGCTGGTACGTCACCGGAGACATCGGCGCCATGGACGAGGACGGCTTCGTGCGCCTCACCGATCGGTTGGCCCGGTTCAGCAAGATCGCCGGAGAGATGGTTCCCCACGGCGTCATAGAGGACGAGCTCCACAGTCGACTGGAACAGAACCAGGTGCTGGCGGTAACCTCAGTGCCGGATGAAAAAAAGGGGGAGAAACTGGTGGTTGTTTACACCAGAGAAGCCTCCGACGCGGAGACCCTGCACCGCCTGATGATGGAAAGCCCCCTTCCCAACCTGTGGAAACCGGGTCGGGAGTGCTATGTGGCGGTGGAAAGCCTGCCCGTCCTGGGCACAGGCAAACTGGACCTGAAAGGGCTCAGGGAGATCGCCGCCGCCGCGCTTGGTACATAGTCCGCACACCTTCTCCCGGAATAACCCTGAAAATGGCAGTCTCACGCAAAGCCGCAAAGAACGCGAAGGAAAACCAGGAACTTGTCAAATGAGGCCATTCACCTGACCGGTGATACCAGCTCGTTCTACATCTATTTGAATTTCTTTGCGTCTTTGTGTTTTCGGGTGATCAAATGCCGTTTCTAGAATAATTGAATACGCGCCATTATGAAAACCGCTGTTCCACATTGACAAGCCCCCATGCCGAGAGTAATAAAATGGATTCGGCGGTTGGAGTCATGTTTCATTCACCCAGGATGGCTCAAAACGCGTTTCAGGCTTAATGCAAGGAAGGGGGAGACCATGTATCGTATTGAGCGTGCCGCCATCACCGACGCGGAGGAAATTCTCCAGCTGCAGAGACTGGCTTACCGGAGCGAGGCAATCCTGTACGATGACTGGACCATCCCGCCACTGACCCAGACACGGGAAGAAATCGAGAAGGAGTTCCAATGCGCGACCTTTCTCAAGGCCTGCGCCGGGGGCCTCATCATCGGCGCCGTCAGGGGAGCCCTGCATGACGGCGCCTGCGCCGTGGGTCGCCTCATGGTGCATCCGGAACATCAACGGAGAGGCGTCGGCGGACGGCTCCTGTCATCCATGGAAAAGGAATTCCCTTCCGCGAACAGTTTCGAGTTGTTCACCGGCAGCCTGAGCGAGGGGAATATCCGCCTGTATGAAAGGCACGGTTACCGCGCATTCCGCACCGAGCGTTTGACGCCGCGTGTGGAGCTGGTGTTCATGAAGAAAGCTGGAAGGAAATAAAGGAAGGAATCAGGGAAGAGGAATGGACCTCTTCCACTGACTGAATCAGAAAGACAAGGACACCAGAAACTGAATTCGCCTTATCCGGCGCAGCACTTCTTGTATTTCAAGCCGCTCCCGCAAGGGCAGGGCTCGTTGCGGCCTATCTTGCCGGATACGGCGGGCCGCCCCTTCACCATGGAACCTTCGGTGAAATACCAGCGGCCGTCATCCTTCTTGAACCGGCCGAGTTCATGATGCTCGCGCTTCACGCCCGACTCACGGAACCGGGCGATGAATTCCACCTCTCCCACCGTGTCTTCAGGCCCGCCGTTATTTGTACTCAGGATCTCCAGTCCCAGCCATTGCGACTGCTCGGCCCACTCTTTGGTCCCCTTGTGATTGTACCCTTCCCGATGGTCGGGATGTGTTGATTCGAAGAGAAAGTCGACCTGCGCGACGGTATAGGCGGTGTACCGCGCCCGCATGAGTTGTTCCGCCGTTTCGGCGGTGCGGGACCCGAGAATAATCGTTTCACAGCATTGGGAATAGGGAATGCCGCTTCCGCAAGGACAGCCGTTCATATTGTTTGCTCCTGTAATGTTTTCATCTCGTTATCCGGCGCCTCCGGAGACGCTTTCCGGCAAAGCCGGGACAGACCATAGCATATCTTCTTCAACGGGGCAATCCCGGCATTGCCGGCCGGGCAAGGAAGAAAACAGTGCGTGATATACGATTTCAATGAATTGCATTCTCTGCTACACTGCGGGTGCTTTGACACGCACCATCCGGAACATCCGGGGAAAGGCCGGGTAGCATGACATACTTCCCGCGGCGCCCCCCCCGAGTATCAATCCATTGGAGGACCTGGCACGATGCATTCATCATTCCGGACAACGGCGGTTCTGCTGGCGGCCTTTTTCCTTCCCATGTGGGCGCCCACTCCATCTGCAGCGACCCCGGCAAAGGTGACCGTGGCCCTGCAGTGGCTCCCCCAGTCCCAGTTCGCGGGTTACTACATGGCCCTGGACAAGGGGTTTTACCGCAAGCGCGGCCTGGAAGTCACCATAGCGCACGGCGGCCCCGAAAAGAGCTCCATTGACAAACTGGCGGAGAACTCGGCCGATTTCGCGACCACCTTCCTTACCTCCGCCATACGCCGCCGGGATACGGGCCTGCCGCTGGTCAACATCACGCAGATCGTCAATCGTTCCACAGCCATGCTGATCGCCAGAAAAAAAAGCGGAATCCGTTCCCTCAGGGATCTTAACGGTCGTCGCGTAAGCATCTGGGGTGGTGACTTTTCCGTTCCCTTCGATGCGGTCTTCGCCTCCAACGGGGTCACCCCCGGCCGGCGGTTCACGCAGAACTACTCGGTCTCCCTCTTCCTCCACAACGGGGTCGATGCCTGCTCCGCCATGTACTATAACGAATATCACATGCTTTATCAGGCCGGCCTGGAAGAGGATGAACTGGTGACATTCCCTTTGTCTGACCATGGATGCAACCTCCCGGAAGACGGCATATACACCCTGGAAGCCACATGGAAGAGACACCCGGAAAGGTGCCGCGCTTTCGCGGAAGCAACCATGGAGGGGTGGCGCTATGCGCGGGAGCGCCCGCAAGAGGCGCTGGAGAGCGTCATGCGCCGGGTACAGGAGGCGGGAGTTCCCACCAACCGGAGCCACATGAAATGGATGCTGGAAAAGATTCTGCCCGGGATCTTTCCCGGGCCCTCGGACCCCTGGAAGATCGGCGACCTTGGGCGGGCCGATTACAACAGGGCGGCGGCGCTCATGAAAAGGCAGGGACTCATCCGGAATCCACCTGAATACAACACCTTTCATCCCGCGGGGGTAAACGATGTTCCGTAGTCTCAAGATAGCGCCTCGACTCATCCTGCTGACCCTCATCGGAGGAACCCTTGTCCTTGGCACAATTACCGGCTCATGTTATCTGCTGGGCAGCCGGCAGATCGAAAAAGAGACCATGGAAAAGGCCATTTCCCTCGCGTCCGGTACGGCGAACCGTATTGAAACCGTCCAGCGCGGGGTGGAAAAGGTGGTAAACGCATCCGCGGCCCGCGTACAGGACGGCGAGCGCTCACCGGATCGGATCAGGTTGATCCTTTCCCGGGCGGTGAGGGAAAACCCGGAGATATTCGGATCGGCCTTCGCCTATGCCCCGCAACCGACCAGCAAGGGAACGCGCTTCCATTCTCCATACGTCTACCGCTCACAAGGACGTCTGGCCTACAAGGACCTGGGCGCGGAGAGCTACCGCTACGACATATGGGACTGGTATACCCTTCCCAGGGACCTGGAGCGGCCGGTGTGGTCCGAACCATACCTAGACCAGGGGGGCGGCGGCGCCCTGATGGTGACATATTCAGTTCCGGTATTCGAAGGTTCCGGCCCCTCCCGGAAACTGATTGGCGTCATCACCTGCGATCTGACCCTGGACTGGCTGACGGACCTGCTGCGCTCCATTCGGTTCGCCGAAACAGGCTACGCCTTTCTCATCTCCCGGACAGGCGCCTACATCTGTCATCCGCGCAGGGAATTCGTAGTGAAAGAGACGGTATTCAGCGCCGCCGAGGCAAACAACCGGCCGGAACTGCGTACCGTGGCCCGCCGGATGATCTCCGGCGAAACCGGCTACATATCTCTCAGAAACCTGGTATCCCAGGCGCCGAGCCGCATGGCGTATGCGCCGGTCCCGGCCACCGGCTGGTCGCTGGCCATTATCGTCACCGACGCGGAATTACTGGCGCCGGTGGTTTCCCTGAGCCGTTCCGTAGCGCTCACCGGCATCGCCGGTTTCGCCATCCTCCTCCTTATAACTCTTCTCATAGCCCGCAGCATCACCCGTCCCATCAGGGAACTGGACGCGGCGACGGCCACCCTTGCCAAAGGTGACCTGGATGCGCCCATCCCTCACATTCCCGGCAATGACGAGGTCGCCCACCTGTCCCATTCCTTCTCTCACATGCGGACGGAACTGAAACGTTCCATGGAAGAGCTCCGGGTGACAACCGCCGCCAAACAGAAGATTGAGAGCGAGCTGGAAATCGCCCGCTCCATACAGATGAGCCTCGTCCCGCGCACCTTCCCGGCCTTTCCGGACAGGCCGGAGTTCGACCTGTACGCGGAACTCCATCCCGCCCGCGCCATCGGCGGCGACTTCTACGATTTCTTCATGCTGGACAGGGAGCGGATCTGCATCTCCATCGGTGACGTCTCCGACAAGGGAGTCCCGGCCGCCCTCTTCATGGCCGTGGTCAGGACCTTTCTCAAGGCCATCTGGCGCGACGAGGAATCGCCGGCGGCCACCCTGCGGAAACTGAACGACGAGCTGGCGCTGGATAATGATTCCACCATGTTCGTCACCCTCCTGTGCGCCGTGGTGGATCTGCGCAACGGCGCCATGCGCTATGCCTGTGGCGGGCACAATCTTCCGTTCATTGTCAGTCCCGACGGCGGGATAAGGCAGTTGAAAAGGGTGAAAGGGGTGCCGGTAGGCGCCATGGAGGAGATGCTGTTCGAGGAAGGCGAGGAAAGAATGGCGCCCGGTGAGGTGTTTTTCCTTTACACGGACGGCGTTACAGAAGCCATGAACCCATCGGAAGAACTCTTCGGGGACGACCTTCTTTGCGAGCGGCTGACGCCGTGCGCCGACGCGCGAGGCATGAAGGATTTCCTGAAAGGGGTGCGAAGCGCCGTGGACTCCTTCGCCGGCGGCGCTGAGCAATCCGACGACCTGACAATGGTGGCCTTCCGCTATACCGGCCCATCGACGACAGGCTGATATCCACCACCATGGAATCACGTCCGGTCAAGTCCGCCTCCGCTCCCAAACCGTCATCTGCGAAACGCAGTGCTGATACTTACGGGCAGTTTCCCGTATGACAAACGGCACATCCAGAGGCGCCTCGGCCAGCCTGAAGCGGGGCGACAGTATCTCCGCTAATCCTTCCAGGGCATGGATATCCTTCCCATCCCTGGAAAAGCCTCCCAGCCACTCATCCCGGGGCGTGAAACCGGAAAGCCATGTATAGGGAGAGGCCAGCGCCAGAAGCCCCCCGGGAATTATCCGCTCATGGAGCGCACTCAGGAAGAGGCGGGGAGAAGGCAACCTGTCGATGAGGTTTCCCGCGAAGATCAGATCAAAATCCCGCAACCCTTCCGGCAGCGCGGCGGCGTCGGCCCGTACGAAAGAGACACGATGCCTCGCCCCGTCCAGACCCAGGGTCGCCAGGTCAAGCTCCACGGATTCAAAGATATCTCCCTCCACCGCGACCCGGTATGATATCCGGCCTTCTTCTTTCAGACGTCGGGCCGCCCGGATGAACCCGCTGGACAGGTCAACACCGGTCACATGGGAGAAATCAAGCGCCAACTCCAGTGTCGTCCTGCCCACGGCGCATCCCAGGTCAAGGGCCCGTTCCTTTCTTCTCTTTCCCATGAACCCGCGGCAGAGCGTGGCGCAGCTCCGGGGAAAATTTGCAATCCCGAAATACTCCCGTCCATAATGAAGTTCGCAGTACTGGGAGAGCATCACTTCCGATTCGTAAGTATTGGCACCCGCATCCGCGAGACATACGCCGAACATGGCCCAGGCCTTTCCACCATGAGGTCATTGCGATTAACCTGAAAACGGCAGTTGGAGTTGTCCGAAGTGAACGACTTCGGCCTGATTCGATGCTGCTCTTGGCGAAATGAGCCTTGAGCAGAAGAAGAAGGACATCCGGAG
>CAZFCG010000010.1:0-10654 GCA_964517595.1 uncultured Geobacter sp.
CCCTGCGGGGCACCTTCTCCCCAAGGGAGAAGGGACATTTTTGAAACCCTCTCCCGTCGTTCAATCAACGCCTCTCCTTGTCCCACCAGAGAACCGCCCAGACTATCTTTCGGGGATAAGCCATCATCCATGTCCCATCCGCGAAAACAAGATTATCCTCCAGATATGTCCGCAGAATATCCCCTTCCTCGCCGGATAAAACCTCCAGTTTGGCCCCCAGATGCGCGAAGGCGTCCTCGGGGCTTTCATAGGAGTTGCGTTCCAGGTAGCTGATGAAGTTGACGTTGGCGTGAATTCCCATCCTGTAAAGAAGGTTATACAGATATATGTAATCCGGTCCCGGATTCAGATTCCTCCCCAGAGCGCGGTAGATGCGGCGGTCATGCGGACCATCACCGACAATGGTGGATATGTAGACCCGTTTCCGGGCGGCCCTGTCCAATTTGCTAAGCGCGCTCTCGAAGTCCTCGGTAATGAGAGATCGAGAAGCCAGGGCCACGTCATACTCTCCGATCCCAAGGGCGTTCCAGTCATCCTCCCATGCGCCCTGAACCGTCTCTATATTGGATATTCCCGATTTGGAGGAGCGCTCCCTCAGCAGTGCGAGCATGTTTCCCGAAATATCCATCGCCGTTATTTTCTTTACCCGTCCCGCCAGGGGAATCGCCAGCGTACCCGCGGCGCACCCCACGTCGAGAAGCGTCCAGTGAGGCTTTACCTCCAGAAGTCCCAGAAACTTTTCAGAATAGTCGCTCTTTGACGAGTTCCTGGCAAAGGCAGGCGCGCGCTTGTCCCAATATGCAGTGGCGCCGCTGGGAGAGGATTTCCGTTTTCTCTTTTCCCAGCAGATCCGGTTCCAGTCTATTTCTCGGATGTCAGGCAGTCCGCGGAGTTCCTCACCGGACGGATCATCTTCCTGGTTTCGGATCTCCCTGCCTTCGGGGATTCCGTGCAAGTAGCTGACTTGTTTCATGCTTCTTCTCCATAACGATTTTTTCGATGCACAACAAAAAAACCCGCGACGATACATATGGACTATAAGTATCAATGCGGGTTCCGTTGGGCCTGCCCTGTAGGCAGGGGACGAAGTGGTCGCCTGATTCGCATGGTTTTCAGCCGCTGATTCCGTTACCGAAGCGGATAAAAAACGGCCGACGGAAACAAACACCCGCCGGCCGTGAAATGCCGCTGTGTTCACTCCTTTCCAAACAGGGGAGGCGACGCTGTTTCCGGCGGCGCCCGCTGCCCGGCTCCCGTAGCAATCGCCGTAGGGAGGACGGGTCGGAGCAAATCTCAATAGTTGATTGACTGAACGATGCGTTATATATCAATCTATATGACGTTAAGTCAAGCATTTTTTTCACCAGGACCGCTCAATCAGGAAAAGCGCGCATCGACCATGGCGAAGGGACGGGTTCAAATAATATTCTCCTTTAATTTCAAAGAATAATTTGCTATTCATACCGTGGAGATCCGCATCGGGAGGAGAAATGGAAAAACAGGAATTGATCACCAAGACAAAAGACGCCCTGACACCTTTTGAAACAGAAAACATCCTCCATTTCATACAGAACCTGAGCCTGAAGGGTGTGATGGAGAACCCCTGGCTGATAGGGGGTTTTCTGATCATTTTCTTTTACGCAGTCATAAAACGCTCGAAATTCGTACTCCTGGCCCTTTTTTCCATAATCTCCCTGATGCTTCTCGTCCGTTTCACCTTTCCACCCGCCGGTGATGAACTGAACCTTTCATCGACCCTCCCTTTCATCTGCGGAGGGCTGGTCATAGGCGGAGTGCTCATCTATTTCAATTTCGTCAAGACAGAGTGAAGGTAACGTGCAAAAAACCGGTTTTACCACCACCATCCCCCTGGAAATAGTTCTCGCCGCGGGAAGAACCCCTGTTGATCTGAACAATGTCTTCATCACCGGCGGCAGGAGCATGGAGCTCATTGAATCGGCGGAGGAGGAAGGATTTCCCAGGAATACGTGCAGCTGGATCAAGGGGATATACGCCGCGGCCCTGGAAAACGACATCCATGAGATTATAGCGGTCACCGAAGGTGATTGCAGCAACACCCGCGCACTCATGGAAGTGCTTTCCCTCAAGGGCATCAGGACCATTCCATTTGCCTATCCCCACGATCGGAGCCCCGAAGCCCTGCACGGGGAGATGGAGAGGCTGATGGCCTCCCTGGAAACCGGATGGGACGACGTCAACCGGGCAGGTCTTCGCCTGGAAGGCATCAGACGAAAGATTCGCGAGATTGACCGCATGACCTGGGAAGAGAACCTGGTTTCAGGTGAGGAAAACCACCTGTTCCAGGTCTCCTCTTCGGACATGAACGGAGACCCGGACACATTTGAGGCGCAAATCGACGGATTTCTTGAGGAAGCGCGACAGCGTACTCCGCTCGGAGAGGGCCTGCGGCTGGCCTACATCGGTGTACCTCCCATCATAGACGACCTCTATCCATTCCTTGAATCACATGGGGCGAGGGTCGTATTCAACGAGACCCAGCGGCAGTTCACCATGCCCTACGGCATCGAAGACCTGGTGGAAAGATACCGGGCCTACACCTACCCCTACGACATTTTTTTCCGCCTGGCCGATATGGAGCAGGAATTGACAAAACGGAGGGTGGACGGCGTAATCCACTACGTACAGTCCTTCTGCTTCCGGCAGATTGAAGACATCATAGTGCGAAAAAGGATTCCCCTTCCAGTATTGACCCTGGAAGGGGACAAACCGGGACCTCTGGACGCCCGTTCACGGATCCGCATTGAAAGCTTTCTGGAGATGATTGGAGGAAGGGCGTGAAAATCGGAATAGATCTGGGGAGCCGCAAGGTAAAATTTGCCCTGGCTGCGCAAGAGCAGGTCACGCGCCTGGGCGATTTCGACACCCTTTCCTTCTACAAGCGCTTCGGCAGGATGCGCGGTGACGAACTCAGCTTCGACCTGGCAGGTTCCGGTCTTTTCTCCGCCGATGAGCTGAAGGCCTCATCCGTCGTAGCCACCGGCTACGGACGCAACACCCTGAACCTTACCGGAGCAAGAGTCGTTTCCGAGATTCGCGCCCACGTGGCAGGCGCCGTTTTCCAGACCGGCCTGCGTGATTTCACCCTTCTCGACATGGGAGGCCAGGATACGAAAGTAGCCCTTGTGCGCGACGGGACCCTCCAGGATTTCGTCATGAACGACAAGTGCGCGGCCAGCAGCGGCCGTTACCTGGAAAACATGGCGGCCATCCTGGAGGTGGACCTGGACGAACTTTCCCGCCACTGGGAGAATCCCGTCCGGCTTGACGCCACCTGCGGCATCTTCGGGGAGTCGGAGCTTATCGGCCAGATTCTCCGGGGCTACTCCGTTGACCGCCTCTGCGCCGGGGTGAACCGGACGCTGGTAAAAAGGGTGATTCCCATGCTGAGGCGCTTCCCGTCGGAGCTGATCGTGCTTACCGGAGGCGTGGCCCGCAACCGCTCCATGGTCAGACTTCTGGAAGGCGAGGGTTTCACTGTTTCCGTTCCGGAACATCCCCAGCACAACGGCGCCATCGGATGCGCGGTTATACGCTGACCCACCGGAGCGGCCATGAAGATTTCCCACAAGGACTGGATATTCATCGGTCTGGTCTGCGCCGTTCTTCTCCTGGTGTTCCTCATTTCCGGCAGGGAAACGACCAGGAAGGTTCCATTGGACGAAAATCACCGAACCGTATACCGGTCCATCAGTTCCCCCGGAGGCAAGGCCGAAGCGGAGCGGAAATGCGGGGACTGCCACAATCCGGCAAAGGTACCCTTTCCGGAAAACCATCCCCCGGGCGACCGCTGTCTTTTATGTCACAAACTGAAACGGACGGGGCCGTGAGCGTCCTGAATCTGACACGTGAACTGGAGATCGTGGTCACGGACATTGTTGACCGCGTAGATGAACTGGGCCACATAGACCCTGCGCGGGTTCTCATCTGCGTTGCATCAACAAGAGGCGCCGGCATCCATGGAACCTTCGCAAAGATACATCCCCTGCGCTTCCGGGGAGGCAAGAGCTCCATCCAGGTAAGACGGGGCGGAAAAATCCGCACCTTCACCATGCCGAGAGTAACCCGACTGGGACTGGATATGCTCTACGTAATCTACTTTCTCACGCCCCGCTTCTTCAATCTTCCGCAACGGGAAAAACTTATTACCATATTCCATGAGCTCTACCACATTTCCCCCGATTTTGACGGGGATATCCGCCGCTTTCCGGGCAGGAATTACGCTCACGGCTCTTCCAGAAAACGCTACAACACGGCAATGGCCGGACTTGTGGATGGGTACCTGCGGATGCGCGACGCCGCCCTCCCAGATTTTCTCAATCTGGACATGACCGGGCTCCGTCAGCGCTACCGGACCATTGTAGGCAGAAGATTTACCACGCCCAGGATTCAAATACGGGAATGAGATGAACGCATGAGGGTTGAAGATGACCATTCTCAAAATAAGCGATGAAGGATCGCTTTCTTTGCCTGGAGAAGTCCTGGAAGCCCTTGGTCTTGGGCCTGGTGATGAGCTCCTCATTGAAATCCATGACGGCAAGGGAATCATATCCCCCGCCCCGCCCCGCCCGAACCCCACCGGCGCCCAATGCGCGCGCTACTCCATCAACCGGAAGAATCTGGAAACCTCCATACGCTTCATCAGAGGAGTCGGCCCCAAGATGGCGGATCTTCTTGCTAAAAAGGGAATAGCCACGGTCGAGGACGCCCTCTATCTTCTCCCCAATCGCTATGAGGATCGCCGGCGGCTGCTTGCCATCGCCGAGCTGCGGCCGGGACGGACCGAGGTCTTTTCAGGCGAGGTTCGAAGCGCCGAAGTCGTTGAAGGCAGGGGCGGAAGACGCATTTTCGAGGCCCTGGTGGGTGACGAAAGCGGCGTCGTGACGATGAAATGGTTCAATTTCAACGCTCGATATATGAAGGCTACCTGGAAGACCGGCAAGAGGGGCATTTTCGCGGGAGAGGTGGTCCAGTTCGGTTCATACCGGGAGATTCACCACCCGGAAGCGGATTGGCTCGACAACGGCGCGGACCTGGCCGCAGTCATAGCCGCTGACCCCGTAAATTTCGGGCGCACCGTGCCGGTCTACCCCCTGACCGAGGGACTGCGGCAGAAGGCACTGCGCAAGATCCTCAAAGGCATTGTCGACACATTCGCCGATTCGGCGGACAGCCCGCTCCCCAGGGAAGTCCGCGAGAGACAATCACTAACGCCCCTGGCCGACGCCCTCCGGGAGGTCCACTTTCCGTGCCATGATGCCGACATCTCCCGGCTTAACGATCGCTCGACGCAGGCGCACCGGACCCTTGTCTTTGACGAGTTTTTTTTCCTGCAACTAGGCCTTGCCCTGAAGCGCAGCGGCGCCTCCATTGAAGAAGGCATCCCGTTCCGGGTCACCCACAAGTTCACCCGCCCCCTGCTGAAGACCCTCCCCTTTTCCCTGACCGCGGCGCAGAAAAGGGTTCTCACCGAGATTAAGAAAGACATGACCTCCGGCCACCCCATGCACCGGCTCGTGCAGGGGGACGTGGGGAGCGGCAAGACCATCGTGGCGTTCCTGGCTGCTCTGCTGGCCGTGGAAAACGACTTCCAGACAGCCATCATGACACCCACGGAGATCCTGGCGGAACAGCACTATCTTAATATCCGCCGTTCCTGCGAACATCTGGGGATTCCGGTGACACTCCTCACCTCCGGACTGAGCACCAAGGAGAGGACCGCGACCCTGAAAGCAATAGCGTCGGGCGACGTGAAGATCGTCATAGGGACCCATGCGGTAATCCAGGAAAAGGTTGAATTCCAACGTCTCGGTCTGGGCATCATCGACGAGCAGCACCGCTTCGGCGTCCTGCAGCGGGGTTTTCTCAAGAAGAAGGGCCGCAACCCCCACATCCTCGTCATGACGGCGACCCCCATTCCCCGAACCCTGGCAATGACCGTCTATGGAGACCTTTCCCTTTCGGTAATCGACGAGATCCCGCCTGGAAGGAGTCCGGTGGAAACAAGGGTCTGCCCTGAGACCCGCCGCTCCTCCATATACAGGATGCTGCGGGAGGAAGTGCGCTCCGGCGGACAGGCATACATAATCTACCCCCTCGTGGAAGAATCCGAAAAGTCGGAACTGAAGGCGGCGGTTTCCATGTCGGAACATCTTTCCGCCGAAATCTTCCCGGAGTTGCGTCTCGGCCTCCTCCACGGACGAATGAAGCCGGATGAGAAGGAATCGGTGATGCGCTCCTTTACGGCCGGCGAAACCGACATCCTTGTGGCGACCACAGTAATAGAAGTGGGGATTGACGTGCCCAATGCCACGATAATGGTTGTGGAGCATGCCGAACGTTTCGGACTATCCCAGCTTCATCAGTTGAGGGGACGGGTCGGCAGGGGTAGCGGCAGGTCGCGCTGTATCCTCCTGACCGGAGAACGGCAGTCCGCCGAGGCGGAACGGCGGTTGCGGATCATGGAAAAGACCACGGACGGATTCCGCATCGCCGAGGAAGACCTGGAACTGCGCGGACCGGGAGACTTTCTGGGCACCCGACAGGCGGGGCTGCCCGATTTTCGCGCGGCCAGCATCCTGCGCGACAGCCGGATACTGGAAGAAGCCCGCGCCGAGGCCTTTGCAATCGTGGAACGGGACCCGGGCCTGTCGTCAAAAGAGAATGCTCTGCTGCGGGAAGAGCTGCTGAGGCGATGGGGGGGAAGGCTGGAGCTTGCCGGGATTGCCTGAGAGAAAAAAATATTACACCTGATTCACACCAAAAAAAACCCGCCTGAGAGAACAGACGGGTTTTTCGAATCTGATGAAACAGCCGGTCAGGTTGTTACATCTTCTTCACGTTGGCGGCTTGGAGCCCCTTGGGGCCGCTGACCACGTCAAAGGTTACCTGCTCGCCTTCAGCGAGGGTCTTGAAGCCGTCGGCCGCGATGGCGGAGAAATGTACGAATACGTCTTCGCCGTTCTCCTGCTCGATGAAACCGAACCCCTTTGCATCATTGAACCATTTAACTTTACCCTGAGCCATTATCCTACCTCCTTTCTTGCTTCCGGAACTTCAGTCCCGAAATTTCACGGAACGCCTCTTCTAAGTTTCCGGAGTCTTGAGGCAGAAAAACACAGGGGTTATTACCACTTGGCCGTGCTTTCTCTACTCAGCGATAACTTCCGAAACTTACTTAGGCTATGAGATAGCAAGGAGAAAGGGAGTTGTCAAGCAATTTTTCTTTTGGCGGAATAATCTTTAATAAAAATTTTAGAAGGTGTTTATTCGCCTGATAAACGCCAGCAGAAGCCCGTAGTGGCGATGGTTGAAGCGCAAGGAAATTCTGTGGAGTTTCAGGAGATCCGGCTCATCGGATTCCTCGGGAAGCGCGCGGCAGGAACAGATGCGCGTTCCGGGCATGCGCATTTCCGGAAATTCATCCTCAAGGCTTTTCAGGTTCTCCACGCTCAACTTCCTGGTAAGGCGGAGGACCAGGTTCCCGTTGATAAACCGCAGCGAGTGATAATTGCGGTAAAAATCCTCTATCACCCTTATCGCCTCTTCTTCGTTCGGGGTGATGGTGAAGATGGAAAAGTCCTCCCCGGATATGAAACCCTTTCCCAGAAGGCACTCCTTCACGAATTCCAGCCAGTTCTTCCAGTATCCATCCTCGTCGTCCACCAGTACCAGGGGCTTGGGAGAAGTCTTGCCGGTCTGGATGAGGGTAAACACCTCCATGGCCTCGTCCAGCGTGCCGAAACCGCCGGGAAAGACCGCGATGGCATCGCTCTCCTTGACGAACGCGACCTTGCGCGTGAAGAAATATTTGTACGTTATCAGGCGTGGATTCGCCTGCATGACATAGTTGGCCGCCTGCTCAAAGGGGAGCCTTATGTTTACTGCGAAGGAGTTTTCAGCCCCGGCGCCTTCATTGCCGGCCTCCATGATGCCGCCCCCTCCGCCGGTGATGATCATGTAGCCTCTTTCCGCCAGCTCTGCGCTGAATTTTACGCACTTCCGGAACATGGGATCGTCCCGCTCAGTCCTGGCCGAGCCGAAAATGGTTACCTTTTTCCTGCGCCGCGAAGGGGCGAAGACCTTGTTTGTATAGCGCATCTCCTTCATGGTGTTGCGCAGCAGCTTCAGGTCGGCCGGATAGTCGCTTTCCTGGCCGGCCTTGAGTACCGTGATGAACATTTCCCGTATATAATCCGGATAATTGATGTCACCCGCCCGCTCTATGATCCTGTCGATCAGCACATCGATTTCGCCGTTGTCCCGGGTAAATGAAAGTTCCATGACGTGGTGGATTCTCCTTTGAAAAATGGACCGGATTATAGCATTTAGATGGCAGGCTTACAAACGGGAAGGCTGATTTTCATTATTTAAATTGCTTTCTCGGGGCGATTTGTTTAAATTGTGCCTTTAGTTACAACTGCTTCGGAGTTTTCCGCGGAATCTGGAGCCGGAAGCTCATGTTTCGCATGAGACGCCCCATGGGACGCCGGAAGGGAAACCGATAGAGGAAAGGAATCAGACTGATGGGTAAGACAACAGCGGAAAAGATTTTTGCCGGCCATCTCGTAGATGAGCCGTTTCCGGGCGCCAAGGTTCTCAGGCTTGACGTGGTGATGTGCCATGAAATCACAACGCCTATCGCCATAGCCGACCTGGTTTCCAGGGGAAAGGACCGGGTCTTCGACACGGCGAAGATAAAGGCGGTAATCGATCACGTAACGCCCAGCAAGGACAGCAAGACAGCCACCCAGGCTAAAATCCTCCGGGACTGGGCGCGGCGCCACAATATCCCCGATTTTTTCGATGTCGGAGCCAACGGCGTCTGTCATGCGCTGTTTCCGGAAAAGGGTTTCATACGCCCCGGTTACACCATCATCATGGGTGACTCGCACACATGCACCCATGGCGCCTTCGGCGCTTTCGCGGCCGGGGTGGGAACCACGGATCTGGAGGTGGGCATACTGAAGGGGGTCTGCGCATTCAGGGAACCGAAAACCATCCGTATCAACCTGAACGGAACCCTCCCGAGAGGGGTGTACGCCAAGGATGTGATTCTCTACTTAATCGGCCAGCTGGGGGTAAACGGCGCCACCGACCGCGTCATGGAATTTCGAGGTCCGGTGGTAGACGCCATGTCCATGGAGTCTCGCATGACCCTCACCAACATGGCCATCGAAGCCGGCGGCACTTCGGGTATCTGCATGCCGGATCGTGTTACGGTGGACTACCTCTGGCCCTTCATCCAGGGTGACTTTCCCTCGAAAGAGGCAGCGGTGGATGAATACCGCAAATGGTGGTCCGATGAGGACGCCGTCTACGACAGGATCTACGATTTCGATCTCTCCGGGCTGGAACCCATGGTGACCTTCGGCTATAAACCCGACCAGGTAAGGACGGTTACGGAGATGGCCGGAACCCCTATTGATCAGGTCTACCTGGGCTCCTGCACCAACGGCCGTCTGGAAGACCTTCGTATCGCCGCGGAAATGCTCAAGGGGAGAAAGATAGCCCCGACCGTGCGCGCGATCCTCTCACCCGCCACTCCGAAGATATTCCAGGATGCGCTGAAAGAAGGCCTCATCGAGATATTCATGGAAGCGGGCTTCTGCGTTACAAACCCCACATGCGGCGCCTGCCTCGGGATGAGCACAGGCGTCCTGGCTGAAGGCGAGGTCTGCGCAGCCACCACCAACCGCAACTTCCAGGGGCGGATGGGCAAGGGAGGGATGGTCCATCTCCTGTCTCCCGCCACCAGCGCGGCCACCGCCATCGAAGGCAGGATAGCGGATCCCAGGAAGTACCTCCCCTGAAACCGGCCTTTTTTTACGCCCCACAGGGAACACAATTAAGAACAGGAGATTGATGTATGAAAACCTTTGGCGGTCCCGTACTCTTTCTAGACCGTGACGACATAAACACCGACGAGATTATTCCGGCGCGCTACCTTACGGAAATAACGAAGCAGGACCTCAAGCCCTATATACTGGAAGACCTTAAACTTCCGGGATTCGATCCGGCCGGAGAGGTTACGCGGCGGGCGAAGGTAATCGTTACCAAGGCCAATTTCGGATGCGGCTCGTCCCGCGAGCACGCGCCCTGGGTCCTGGAGGTAAACGGGATCACGGTCGTGGTGGCGGAGTCTTTCGCCCGCATCTTCCGTCAGAACATGTTCAATTGCGGCATGGCCGCCGTTGAACTCCCCAAGTCGGCCATCGAGGCAGTCTTTTCCTTTCAGGGATGCGCCGACGCCGCCATCTCCCTGGATCTTGCAACTCAGTCCCTGACCATCAGCGGAGGGGGAAAAGAAGAGACCTTTACCTTTGAAATGGCGCCGTTCGACAAGGCCCTGGTGATGGCCGGCGGCTGGGTTGACTACGCGGACGGGAAATACTGAGTTATTCAATCTTTTCGCCAACGCCGCAAACAGGCTCCGCGCGCTGACGGAGAGATGTGCGGCGTCGCTTTTATCAGGACCGCCGCCGGAAATCCCGCGAAAGGTCACGTTTATATCTACCGCGCCGGGGTTCGGGAATGAGTTCATGCACGCAAAAGCCATTATCCTAGATTCGGCAGTTGGAGGCATCCTTCGTTCGCTCCGATTGTCGTCTTTCGG
>CAZFCG010000010.1:10666-36524 GCA_964517595.1 uncultured Geobacter sp.
ACAAAGTCGCTCTCTACGGATACATCCAACTACCGTTTATCGGATCATTCTCATATTCCTGATACTTCTTACCCTCTCCGCGCCATCGCGGGCCGGGGAGAACCCTCCCCCACCGGAGGAAGGCGCTATTATCACCTTCTGGCCGTTTTTCGATTACCGCGAGAGCCCCCGGGAAGGGTTCAGCAATCTCTCCATCCTGGGCCCCCTGTTCAAGCTTCAGAAGAAGGGGGGCGACACTGATACGGCCCTGCGTCCGTTTTTCTACCGCTCGGAGAGTGAGGATTCGTCGCGAAGCGACTATCTTTATCCCGTCGCTTCCGCAAAATCGGACAATGACGGCGAATTTCTCCAGGTTCTGAAACTCTATCAGAAAAGGACACCCTCCCCGGGCGAGGTGGAACGGCGGGGAACCATGCTGTTCCCCTTTTATATTTCCGGCGTATCGGAAAAACACGGTCCCTACACCTCGGTCTTTCCCTTCTATGGCGATATCTACGAGCGCTTCTGGAGGGACGAATACCACTATGTCATGTTCCCCCTCTACGGACGGACCGTTAAGAAAGGAACCGAGACCAGGAACTACCTCTACCCCTTTTTCTCCCTCATATCGGGTGAAAAGGAGAGCGGCTTCCACTTCTGGCCGCTGTACGGGGAGTCTCAAAAGGAAGGCGTATACCGCAAACGCTTCGCGCTGTGGCCGGTTTTTTTCCAGGAAGAAACCGCCCTCGACACCGACGCTCCGCAAAGCAGGTTCTACCTCTTTCCCTTCTATACCTCCGCGGAATCACGGAAGCGCTCCGAACGCCATTACCTGTGGCCTTTCTTCGGCTATGTCTCGGATCGGGAAAAGAAGCTGGAAGAGCGTCATTACTTCTGGCCCTTCGTCTCCACCATACGGAGCGAATCCAGGCGCATGGACCGCTATCTCCCCTTCTTCAGCGAAGATCAGCGGAAGGAGCGGGTCAAGCGCTGGTACCTGTGGCCCTTCTACAGCCATGAGAAGTTGACCACCGACAAGTTTCTTCAGGAACGCGACCGGGTCCTTTTCTTTCTCTATTCGGACAACCGGGAAACCTGGACCGCGGACGGATCGGAACGGAGGCGGACGATGGTCTGGCCCCTGCTCACCTACAGGAAGGACGAGAGGCAGGTTAAAACTGTCACCTTTCCAGCGCCGGTGGAGCCCATCCTGGACAAGGAAGGAGTCGAAAAGAACTGGGCGCCCCTGTGGAGACTGTATGTGCAGAAGTGGAACGACTCCGGAGACTCGGCGGTTTCCTTTCTCTGGAATCTCTACTGGCACGAGAAAAGAGGGGAAGACCTTGCCGTCGAATTCTTCCCACTTCTGTATTACCGCTCGGAAAAAGAGAGAACCGATCTGGCCTTCCTGAAGGGGCTGGTTCGTTACCGGAAACGCAACCACGAAAGCAAGCTGAGTTTTTTCTGGCTCCCGTTCGGCGTGGAATGGGGAATGCCGGCCATGCCTGACGGAGGGAGACCGCGGATGGACCCGAGGAGCGGGATGTGATGGGAATCCTTGAAAAAATAGGCGCGAGAATACTCTATTTCTTTCAGATTGTCGGCGAGATGCTCAGGCTTCTCTTCCAGACTGTCTATTTCTTCCGGGAAGCGCCGAGGAACATGAAGAGCATCCTCTCCCAGATGGTGATCATGGGTTACGAAACCCTCCCCATCGCCTCGGTCATGGGTTTCTTCGTCGGCATGGTCCTGGCGCTGCAAACCGGATCAGAGCTCCAGAAATATGGCACCCAGGACATCATCGGCGCCATTGTAGGACTCTCCATGGTCAGGGAACTTGGCCCGGTCATGACCAGCTTCCTGGTCGCCGGCAGGGTCGGCTCGGCCATGGCCGCCGAGATAGGAGTAATGAAGGTCTACGAGGAGATAGACGCCCTGAAGACCCTGGATATCCATCCGGTCCGTTATCTGGCCATGCCCCGCTTTATCGCCTGCGTCATCTGCGTGCCCGCGCTGACCCTGTACGCGAACTTCGTCGGAATGATGGGCGGCGCCATCATCAGCCACCTCCACCCGAAGATCTTCATCTCCTACGCCACCTACTACGACAGCCTCAAGACGGCCCTCAAGTTCAGCGAAATCGGCGCCGGTCTCATAAAATCATTTGTCTTCGGCGGCATAATCTCGCTGGTTGCCTGCTATGTGGGATTCATTACCTCCGGCGGCGCGCGCGGCATCGGACGCTCCACAACGCGCGCCGTGGTTCTCTCTTTCATCCTGATCCTGATAGCGGACTATGTTCTGACCAGATTGCTGCTGTAGAGGCTTTTCCGGAAACTGAAGAAGGTTCAAATCATCCAATCAACAATATCCATCCCGCCGCGGGTCAGGTTTACGGAACCGGAGACCGGGCAAAGAAGCGGGGACAGGAGACAGACACCATGGCTCTCTCAATCGAAAAAAAGGTAGGCATCTTTTTCGTGTTCGGCATCATTATTCTTGGCGTCATGCTGGAGCTGGGAGGGAAGTGGAACCCCTTCGATAAATCCGTTCCGTACAACACCTACCTGACCAGCGTGACCGGCCTCAAGAACGGTGACTCCGTGCGGCTCGCCGGGGTTGATGTGGGCAGGATCACCGGCATCAGGGTCCTGGACGGAAAGGTGCGCATCGATTTCGAGGTAAACAGGGGCACGAACATCAGGTCGGACAGCGTGGCGAGCCTGCGCATGACAAACCTCCTGGGAGGCCAGTTCCTCGGCATCTCCTTCGGCTCCTCCACGGCGCCCCTTCTTCCTCCCGGCGCCACGGTGCCGGGCAAAGACGCCGCCAACGTGGACACCGTCATGAGCAATCTGGGGGATCTGGCCGCCGACGCCAAGAGCCTGGTGACCGACCTGAACCAGAACCAGCAGGAGGTGATGGCCAAAATCTCCGGCATGCTGGACGAGAACCGGGGAAACCTGAAGAATTCCATGGCAAACCTGAACAGCATCACCAGCAAGTTTGACCGGGGCGACGGTTCCCTTGCCCTTCTTCTGAACGACAAGTCACTGTACAGAAACACCAACGAAGTGACCGAGAACCTCAAAAACATCACCGCCCGCATCGAACGGGGAGAAGGGACCATCGGCAGGCTGGTAAAGGATGACTCCTTCTACGTGGAAGCCAGGGGCGCATTGGCAAGCATGAACGAGGGGATGAAGGACGTGAAGGATATTGCCGGAAAGATCAACCGCGGCGAGGGGACCATGGGCCGGCTGGTGAACGACAAGGCCCTGTACACCGAACTGAGCGGAGCGTCCAGGAACATCAAGGAGATAACCGACAAGATAAACAGCGGACAGGGAACCCTCGGCAAGCTGGTAAACGAGGACAAGCTTTACAAGGACGCGACGGCGACCCTGAAGAAGACCGAACAGGCCGTGGAAGGGCTCAGCGACAGCGGGGCCATCTCGGTGCTGGGGAGCGTCATAGGCACCCTGTTCTGATCCTATGTTTTTTCACCCCGTTCGGACGATCCGCTGACCGGCGCCGCACGTGAAGCATGAATATGTATGGCGCGGCCTTCTGCCGCGCCTTTTTGATATCAGGAGGAAAGATATGGAAGATTTTTTCAGGATTGGTATCGGAACCTTTGTGATGAGGCCCTATGTCTTTGCCTTTCTCGCTGTCTATCTGGTGGCCTCCGTCACCCACATGGGCTGGAAGAAGACCTTCTGCTTTACCGTTACGGGATACCTGATTGCCTTTGCCTCGGAGTTCTGCTCCATCAACACCGGCATCCCCTATGGGTGGTACTACTACATAGACACCACCAGGACCCAGGAACTGTGGATAGCCGGGGTGCCGTTCTTCGACTCGCTTTCCTACGTGTTCCTGACCTATTGCAGCTATACCGCGGCGCTCCTGACCGTATCACCCATCAAAACGTGCCGCTGGAACCTGGTCACGCTGGAGACCAGGTCCATGCGGAGGTCGTTCGGCGTTCTGGTCCTTGCCTCCTTTTACCAGACATTCCTCGATATCGTCATCGACCCGGTGGCTCTTCAGGGACACCGCTGGTTTCTGGGTCAGATCTACGGCTACAGGGAAGCGGGAATCCACTTCGGCGTGCCGCTCTCCAACTACATCGGCTGGCTGGTGGTCAGCTTCCTGCTGGTCTTTGCCCTGCAACGCATCGACGCATCGGTGGGAAAGAATGTGGAACGGCCCGCCGGCATCGCCAACCTTCCCTTCCGCTCCCTCCTGGGTCCGGTCCTCTACCTGTCCGTGCTGATCTTCAATTACTACGTCACCATCAGCATCGGCGAAAACCTGATGGCGCTGACCGGAATCCTCATGTTCACCCTGCCGGCGCTTATCGTCACGGTCCTCGCCGTCCGCCGCGCCAACCGCTACAGCAGGGAAGAGCTGGCGGACCATCTCCGGGACTATCCCTACTCTCCCCTGGCAGGTAAAACCAGGGGATAGCGATTATCCTGAAACGGCAGTTGGAGTTGTCCCAAGAGAACGTCTTCGGCCTTATTCGTTGCCGCTCTCAGCGAAATGAGCTTAGAGAAACAGAAAGATGGCGATCGGAGTGACGAAGGATGTCTCCAACTGCCGAACCTGGGATTCCATGTCTGTCATCCCTTTCCCATGATCCTTTCCAGAACCAGCGCCAGATTTTTTCCGGCCTTTCTCCCGTTGCGCGCCAGGCGGATCATCTGCGGCAATATCCGGGGATCCCGCGCCATGGCGGCAAGCACCCGCCGGATACTGATGTTCTGGTCCCTGTCGGTAATCTCCTCGATGGAAAAGAGGAGCTCCTCGTCCCAGGCATCGCTTATGGATCTCACGGCAAGAAACGGTATCCCATCCCCCAGGGCCGCTTCGGCCACGGCCGCCGTCTCCATATCCAGGACCGGATGGTCAAGGCCTTCGGGAAGCAGCCTCCGCACGTCCGTTTTCCGCCATATCCCTTGACAGGTAATGACGCAGCCCTCCACAATCCTGAAGGGGCTCGACGGAAAACTCTCCCTGAGATATTCGAGCATACTGGTGTTGTCGATATGGGCAACGGGGGTGACGGCATCGCCCGACAGGGACATTACCCCGGCCGCCAACACCACATCCCCGGTTGCAATCCCTTCCCTGGCGCCGCCTCCGAACCCGGCGGAAACAATGAGTCGGGGACGATGGGCGCAGATGAGCGAAGCGGCCTCGGACGCCCTCTTCCACCCCATGCCGGAACGGACAAGCCAGACCTCCATCCTTTTCCCGCTGAAACGGTACAGCGGGAAGGCGCCCAGCATTTCCCTCCTGAAAGGGCCGAACCTCCGTGCAATGGGCCGGACCTCCTCGGGCATGGCCACCAGAACAGCAATCACATTCCTTGCTTCAGACATCCGCTGAACTCCTTTTTCACTCCTGCAAGCCTCATGCAAAAGTGCGGAAAAACACTCCCCCTTCCTCGATGGGAGTGGGTTGGGGGAGAGTAAAAAGGGGCGACATGCTACATTTCGGCGCCTTTCCCCCTCTCCCTGACCCTCTCCCACCAGGGGAGAGAGGTTTTCTTGACATTTGCATGAAACTCTGCTGTCAGGTTAATAATTCAGTTCATATCATGGCACACCGTAATCATGGAGCGGCGCCGGCCCTGTGAAGCCTGTCTGCGAAATAGCGGCAGAGATTCAGGCCCACCAGGGGGTAGAGTTTGATTATTTCAATGAAGTGTTCCGCGCGGACCATGAGCGCCGTCGTGTCTTCCAGCGCCACATATTCGTGGTCATCCTCCCGTTCCGCGAACAGGCCGATTTCACCGAAAGAGGCGCCGCCGGAAATCGTATGGACTGCGGCGCCATGGGCGTCTCTCCCGGCGACCCGGCCCGCGGTGATGAGATACAGGCCTCCCGGCGGCTGTCCGCTTCCGGCGATAACCGATCCGGCGGTGTATCTCATCTCCCTGGTGACGGAAGCCACGGCGCGCAGTTCCCGTATTCCCATTCCCCTGAAAAGGTCGAATCCGCCCAGAACGGAGACGAGGTGTATGATAGACGGCATTGTTACCTCCTGGAATAGACATCGCTTCATGCAATAGGATGAGGCAAGGCGCACATGCGGGTCGGCATCCCCTGATCTCCGTTGGGCCAGAGGATAAAAATGCTCCGCGGCATACAACCGGCCGATCACGCACAGCGCCAGAAGCCTGGTCAGGGGATCCTCATCGCGGCACAAACGGGCGAGAGTGGATTGGGGAGAGTCTTTCCGCTGCAAGGGAAAAAGCATTCGGCCGCGATTGATCCGCTCTTCCTCGGGGAGGGAGTCGACCAGCGGAATGAGCCAGGCCGCCTCCTCGGCATCCAGCGAGGTCTCCAGCAGTTCCACCGCCACCGGCGCTTTCATGGAATGGATGCCCCGGTACGCCAGCCGCATATCGGCATGGGTGATCCACAGGGTGAGGAAGACCAGATTCAGATTTTCCTGGATTCTCTCCCGCAGATGCCGGTATAACGGCGCGACGGAGTCCATCTCCGGCGCGGTTTCCAGCGCGCCAGCGGCGATGAGATCGTTGTAGATGTTCATCACTATCCTGCCCAGAAAGGGCTTGGCGTCCAGCCCCGGCCAGCCGGTCAGACGGACAATTTCCAGGAGCTGACGCTGCACGTTGACGGAACCCGAGGAGAGAGATTCCTCGAATAGCGGAAGGACGGAGGATCCATAGCGGGACAAGGCCTCCGCGGCGGAGCGGCGCACGGATTCCACGTCGTCCAGCAGTTCGATGAGCCTGTTTACCGCGCGAAAATCCCGGCTCAGGGCAAAGGAGAGGGCGGCTCGCGCCCTTTCCCCCTCGTCGGGACTCTCCAGCAGTCGGAGCGCCTCATCCGGCGCCATGCGGGGGACGTCCAGTTCCTCCATCAGGTTCAGGATCTCTTCCGGATAGTTGTCCACATCCATGGCAGGCGGGGCGAACCCGCCGCCGTCGAAGCGGCCCGCGGCCAGTTCGCTGAACCTGTCATAGTCCAGATAGTCATGGACGATGACCTGCTTCAGGCCCTCGCGGTACCTTCGCCTGAAGATGAAGGCCTCGACGCTCCAGAAGAGAGCCGGCGCCAGGGCGATGAACGCCATCTGCCTCGGGGTGACGGCCGGTTTCATGACCAGCATCAGCAGAGCGCCGGTGAGCATTCCGGCCTGGCTCAGGGTACCTCTCACGTAAATCTGCGCCCACCTGGTAATGTCTTCCGGCAGGAGGGCGCACAACTGCTTGGTGAGCGGACCCATCAGGGTCCGCTGGAAAAGGATGGCCGATAGCTGACCGTAGGCGGCGGAGATAATGTTGAAAAAGCCCGCGATGCAGCTGAATACCAGGCACTGGTTCAACGGGGTCGCCAGCGCTGCCGTTCTCGGTGAAATCCTCGAATGGTAGCGGGCCGTGCCCATAATCACGACGAAGACCAGCAGCGTGGTTCCCGCCCTGAACCAGCTCAGGAAGACCGCCAGTTCACCTTCCGAATGGAAGGCGCCTTCCGCGAGCACGCCGAACTGATAGGTGAGAATCGGCAGGAGGATGTTCGGAACCAGGGCGCAGACGCACAGGAACCGGAAGATGGGATAGCGCCCCAGGGCGCGGAAAACGCCTGCCGGCGCCAGGGTTTCCCTTGCCGGATCCGGCTGCCGCCGGCTCCCGGTCCGGCCCAGGCCCGCCAGGAGAACAATGGACGGCAGGATGAGCTCTGCCGCGGAGCAGATGAGCAGGATGGCGTCCAGTCCCAGGGCATGGGCCAGAGGGTTGGCCGCCAGGCTCCCCATCGCATTCCCCAGGACCTGGGCCGCCATGAACAGCGCGAACATCCTCTTTCCCTGGCGGGCGTCGAATTCCGTCTGGGCCACGTTCCACATGTAGACCAGCAGAAAGGCGTCTTTCAGATATAATATCTGGAACAGTATCGGGTAGGTTACGGGGATCTCCGGGCCGGCCCCCCAGTACAGTCCGCACTGGAGCAGACCGAAGAGCAGAAGAAATCCCGCCAGAACGGTTCCGTCGGTAAATCGCCCCCCCAGGCGGCGGCACAGGGGGAAAAAGAAAAAAGACAGGACCCCGTTCAACAGGAGCATGAACGGTATGTTGTCCGGCCCGTAACGCTTCAGGAAAGACGCCTCCACATACACCCGGAACAGGCCGAGAAGGAAATAGACGGCAAAAAAGAGGAGGGCGATGCGGAGAAAGGCCTTCCGCTCCGCCGGGTAGATATTGAGCCATTTTTCGAAAAAAGTGATCATGCGGCCTTCCGGAAGATTTATCGGCCCATAGTACTTCCCCGATCCCGCCGGTATCAACTCAAAAACAACAGGAGACTTTATGAAACAGAGGGGAGCGGAAGGGCGGGCCCTTCGCCGCATCATGGTTTACACTCATAATTCCATCGGACTGGGGCACGCGGTCAGGACCATGGCGCTCATTGACGGCATGCGGCGCGCCGCGCCCCGGATCGAATGGCTGGTCCTTTCAGGAACCTCCGCCCCCGGCATCTTCCTGGACCAGGGCGTGGAACTGGTGCGGCTGCCGGGCATCAGGCGCGCCCTGGACGTACCGGGCCACCCCTTTCTCCCCAGAAGACTCGGGTCTTTCACCATCGAGGAGATCATCGCTTGGCGCCGCCGCATTATCGAGGAATGCCGTATCCACTTCAGGCCGGACGTCATCATGATCGAACACTCTCCGGCGGGGCTCATGGGCGAGGCCTCCCCCCTGCTGGCGGCCCGGGCCGCCAGGGGCGCGGCAGGCAACGGGCCGGTCCTGATCCACCTCTCCCGCGGCATCCTCGCTGCCTCTCCACGGTCTGCCGCCGCTCCCGATGACCATCCGGAACTGCCGCCAGGCGCAGATATCGCCCGTCTATATGACGTCTTGTACGTATTCGATGAAAAGGCAACGGGCGATGTCAACCGGGAGTTCTTCGGCGCCGACCCGGCCCTTGAGTCCAGGATCCGCTATATGGGCCGCATATCCGACAGAAACGCCGATGAGCTGGCCGATGTGAAAGGCCTTCCCGGATCGCCGTGGACCGGGGACAAACCGTTTGTTCTCCTTGCTCTGGGCCGTTTCGGGAGGATTGTGGACCTGCACCGCCGCATTCTCGACGCATGCCGCAATATCGGCCTCGACCAGGGAAGGGAGATCCTGGTCGTTCCGGACGTATACCTGAAACCTGAGACCGTGGAGGCCCTCAAGGCGCAACCGGCGGCCCGGGGAGTACGGTTTGCCCCGTTCATTCCGCATCTGGTGGATGTCATGGCCAGGGCCGACCTGGTGGTATGCCGGGCCGGGTACAACATGGTGAACGAGGTGATGCTCACCGGGGTGAAGGCCCTGATTGTTCCCGAGTCCCACCCCAGCGGCGAGCAGGAGCGCCGCGCCGCGTCCCTGTCAGGGCCCGGGATCCTGGTGCGCGATGAGAGCGCCTGCCTGTGCGGCGACCTGGAAAGCGATCTGGAGGAGCTGATGGGACATCCTCCCCGGCCCGCATCGGGAGAATTCGACAGGTTCCGCATCGGCCGCGCACTGGTGGAGGAGCTGGAAGAAATGCTGGCCGCCGGCGGGCGGAAATCCGGCGGCGCGGCAAAGGCCCGGTCCGGCCCGCATCCCCCCTTAGGAACTGTAAACAAATAACATGGGCATCTTGCATCTCATCTTCAGGTCATCTTTGACCGAACCTCAATCACCAAATCCTCAACGTAGCCCTGCTACGTCTGCGGTTTGGTTCAATCAGTTCAGCCAAATCTGAACTGAATCTGAACGCAATATTGACCATGCTATTCATTTACAGTTCCTCATCCTCCGGCGCGTTGCCGTGAAGCGGCGTTTTTCGCGGAAACCAGGGATTCAATCCCGGAGGCCAGGAAACGGAACCGCTCCTTTCCTATCTTGGGGCAGAATCCGTTTTCCGGGCTCTGGTGGCTGTGCATGGAATAATCGTACCCCTCGCCTATCAGTCCCAGCCTTCGACACTCCTCGTAGAGCGGCGTTCCGGGATAGGGGGTGAAGATGCTGTAGATCAGCTTGTCCGCTTCCACGGTTTCCATGAGCCGCCTGGTGGCGGCCAGGGTTTCTTCGGTCTCATCGGGAAATCCCACCATGATGAAGGCTTCCAGGCGCATGCCCGCCGATTTCACCAGCCTGGCGGCCTCCAGGGCCTGCTTCACCGTAAAGCCCTTGCCGATGCGGCGGAGCATGGCGTCGTCTCCGGACTCCAGCCCCAGCTGGACCGTGGTGAAGCCCGCGCGGGCCATGGCGGTGACGGTTGCCCGGGTAATCAGCGATACATGGGTCTCGCAGCTGAAGGTGAAGCCGAGGCGGGCCTGTTCCAGGGAGCGGCACAGGGCGACGAGACCCCTTCGGGTAACGCCGAATGTATCGTCGTCGAAATGTACGTGGGCGAGGCCCATCTCTCGAAGTCCGGCCAGTTCGGCCGACAGGGCCTCCGCCGAGCGCGTCCGCACCGGGCCACTCCAGACGCCTCCGGAGGAACAGAAGGCGCAGCGGAACGGGCAGCCCCTGGCGGAAAGGATATGGCCGAAGGCCCGGAGCGGATAGAGTTGGTACCCATCCAGGACTTGCGGCGCATGGCAATGGGGAAACGGCAGGCGATCCACATCAGAGATAACCGGACGCGCGGGGTTGGTCACCACAGCGCCGTTCTTTCGAAAGGAAACGCCCTTCACGGTTTCCGGGCCGCGCCCCTCGGAAACAGCCGCCATCAGATCCAGGATGACCGCCTCGCCTTCGCCGCATACCACCACATCCACTTCTTCGCGGCTGAGCAGGTCCGCGCCGGTTACGCTCGCATGGGGGCCGCCGCAGACGACCAGGGCGCCGGGCGCGGCCTGTTTCACGATGCGGGCGCATACCAGGGACGGGGCAAGTACCGGCGTCTTCACGGATATCCCGACCATGTGGGGCCGGTAGTCTTCCACCAGGCGCTTCAGCCCGGCATAGACGGGATGATCCGGGTTCGCCAGGTTGCGGCGGTAGGAGCGGAAACCTTCCCCGGCCAGATACTCCGCGGAAAAGTGCGCCGGATCGGGAAGGAAATCGCAATTGACGACCCGGACCTGGGCGACGCCGCTCTCCGCCAGCGCCCCAGCCAGGTATCCCACGCCGAGGGGATACTTGCACAGTCCGTAGTCTTCTTTGTGGAGCCGGTAAAACGGCGGCTCCACCAGCAGAAGCCGGGGCAGACCCATGATTTTTCCTTTCCCGTTAAAGACGGACCCATCAACTCTCCCCTGTGAAAAAGGGAGGGCGCACATCCCGGCAGAAAACCGCTCCGTCGCTCCCGAGGCGCAGGATTACCCCATGGGGCTGGGTGAAGGACAGAAATTCCTCCATCGGCCTGTTGGCGAAAAGGGACAGAAGCAGGCGGTTCACCACGCTGTGGGCCACCACCAGGGCCGAGCCCCCGGAGCTTTGACGCAAAACGGCCCGCAGCGCCTCCCGGACCCTGGGCGTGGCGTCGGCGTATGATTCGCCGCCGCCGGGCCGGTCATGGCGCCCTGTCCTGAGCAGGCCCTCCGGGGGGAGGACCTCGCGGCGGCGCTGTCCCTCGAGGTTGCCCGCCGAAAGCTCCGCCAGACCCGGCAGGACAACCATGGGTACGGCCAGGGCGTGGGAAAGGAAGCGGGCGCTGCTCAGGGCGCGGCCCAGCGGGGAAGAATAGATTTGCCCTGTTCCGCAACCCGCAAGGGCGCGCGCCAGGAGGCGGAGGAGTTCTTCAGCCCCTTCGGCCGGGGGTGAGTCGCCGGACCCGAGGATGATCCCGCGGATGTTGGCTTCGGTCGGGGCGTGTCTGACCAAATGAATCGTCATGGGCATTCCGGTATGATAGAGTATCGATCCGTTTTTTCAAGTCCCGGATGATGGCGTGGTGATGAAATGCGGCGACCCCACATGCCCCCGGCATTCTTTGTCGATGACAACGTGCTTTCCCGATGGACGCTGTTCCGCCCCGACCGCCCCCGCGTGTTCTCCGGCGGACATCCGCTGGTTGTCCCGCTGGTTCAATCCGGAGATTTTCCAGAAGACATGGACGCCCTGGTTCTCGATGTGGAGAACCTCGCCGGGCGCCCGCTGTGTGTCGGCCTCACCCTGACGAACGATGGGGACCCTCCGGCGGTTGCCGCCACCGGAGGGCGGGAGAAGCTGGAACCGCGGGATCCGGCCAGGGTGTCCTTTCCCCTGGAGTCCTTTGGCGGCCATGGCCCGGCGGGCGACGCCAAGGGGAGGATACGGAAGATCGACCTGCTGGTCAGGCGCGAGCAGGATTGCCCGGAACCGCCCCGCCTGGAGGTGGCCGTGACGCAACTGCTGGGCCTGCGGAGAATCCGCCCTCCCGGACCGCGGCTGACGATGGAAGGGCTGGCGCATGTTCTGCGAAACCGGCCGGACCAGGCCCTCGGCCCCAGGGACCTGTTTCCTTATAGCGCGGAAAATCCCCTGATGGGCGTGCCCCCTCCGGTGTTCTGCTACCCCGGGGACAGGGCCTCACGGGTCCTGTCCGGCCGGATCATGGAGGAGACTGCCGGCTTCCCTCCCGACTGGGGCGCCGCTCCCAACGGCGAGCTGGAATGGCGCCATTTCCTGCATCGCCATCATTTCATGCGGCCCCTTGTCCGAATGCTTTCCCGCACGGCTGACCGGAGGTGTCTCACGGCCCTGGAGCGGGCAGTGACCGACTGGGCCACCCGGAATCCATGCCCCCTGGATTCCGACGGCGGCGCCGGCCCAGGTTGGGAGACCCTGTCCGCGGCCTTTCGCGTGAGAGAGTGGCTGTGGCTGATGGGAGCGGCGTGGAACCGGCCCGATTCCAGCCGGGAAGTGAAATGCATCATGTTGCGCTCCCTGTGGGAGCATGCCCGCCACCTGGCCGATTACCGCGGCCATCCGGGAAACTGGCGGCTGCTGGAAGCGGCCTCCCTGAGCCTCATCGGGATCCTCTTCCCGGAATTCACTGAATCCGCTACCTGGAGAGAAAAGGGGCTTGAACGCCTGGAGAGGGAGGCGTCCATCCAGTTCTTCGAGGACGGCTTGCATTTCGAGATCTCGCCTATGTACCACGGGTTGTGCGTCCAGGCCTGCCTCGAGGTTTTCGAAGCGGGAAGGCGCGCGGGGTTCGGTATCCCTGCCGTGATCAGCGACGGGCTGCCCAAATGGTTCCGCGCCCTGGCGGCCCTCTACCGGCCGGACTTCACCCGGCCGTCCATCAACGATTCCGGCGGATTCCGGGAGCATGAGAGGGCGCTGCTCCGCTATGCCGGGGCCGCCCTCCAGCTGCCGGACGCGCTCTGGTCCGGTTCCCGCGGACGCCGCGGACATCCGCCCCCTGAAACAAGCGCCTTCTTTCCCGACGCGGGCCTTGCCGTCATGAGTTCGGCTCGTCCGGGTCGCGGGCTATGGGTCCTTTTCCGCGCCGGACCTCCCGGCGCCGCCCACATCCATGAGGACAGCCTGTCCCTGGAGCTGTCGGTGAACGGCCGCCCCGTGCTGGTGGATCCGGGCATCAGCCGCTACGCGCCTTCACCCTTGACCCGTTCCTATCGTCAAGCCGGGTCGCATTCCACCATTCTGGCCGGAAATTCTCATCCCCCGGCTCGGACCTTGCCCTTCCAGGAGCGCATCCGGTCGGCGAAAGACCGGTTCACGCACATGCGACGGCCGGGTCTTGAGGTAGTGACGGGGACTCGGGGCACCGGGTTCCCGACCGTCACGCGGTCTGTCGCGCTGGTCGCAGAACGTTTTGTAGTGGTCCGTGATTCGATTGCGGGGACGGGGAAGGTGGACGCGCACGTCCATTGGCAGTTCGCGCCGGGATTGAACATCCGGGCGGGAAAGACGGGGGCGTATGGAGTAGTCCTCAGCGAGGAGAAGAGTATCGCGCGGTTCGTTTTCCTGTCCGCTAGCGGAAACTGTCGGGTGGAGCAGGTGGAAGGCCGGCTTGATCCGCCCGGCGGTTTTGTGGCCCTGCGGGGACATGATATCCCGGCCCTCCGGCTCGAATACATCTTCGCCCTCCAGGCGCCCGCTTCCCTCCACTGGATTTTCCTGGCGCCCGATGAAGGGGACCTCTGGGAAATCGCCGAATCAGGACCGGACCTCATGGAGTTTTCTCCATCCACGGGGCAGGGATTCGTGCTGGATACGGCCAAATGGGAAATCAAGGACGGTCCGGACCGTGATACCAGCGGATGAACTCCCGCACGATGACGTCGCAGGTGTCTGAATCCACATGAAAGTTTTCCCGGCCTTCGGCAAAGAACCGCAACCCCTGCATCGGGCGATGGAGCATGGCCATTTCATAGGCGGGGAAATAGGAAACATCGGGATGGCGTGAGACGAATTCGTCGGCGACGGCCCGCAGGGTCGCTTTCGAGTTGAAGCTGGCGGACAGGACATCCGTGTCGTCCCGGAACGTGACCCACTGCTGGACCGGGGACAGTGCAAGGATCAGGCTCACCTCCGGGTTGAACCGCGTCACCAGGCCACGGATATCCTCCAGGGCCTCCAGGTTCTCCGCCAGGCGGCTGACCCGGAAACGGTACCTTCCCAGATCGCCCCCTTCAAGGAAATACGGCCCGGAGGGGAGGCAGATGACCGCGCCGGTTTCCCGGTCTTCCCATATCTCCGCATAATCGAGGCTGATGAGCAGTATTTTGGCCGTGGTCAGCACCCGGCGCGCGGTGGCGCAATGGTCGGCGAAATCCTCCCCGGCCTGTTCAAGGGTGTCGTAGAGTATGATGCGCCGATAGGGGTCCTGGATCTTCCCTGATTGGCCGCATTGCCACCAGCGGGGCTCGGGGGTCCGGCCAAGAAGGGCGTATTCCAGGACCTGGCGAACGGAAAACAGGTTATAGAGCCGCTCCCAGGCGGCGCTGGCGTGTTTGCCTCCCGGCTTGTGAGCCTCCGCCGCCGGAAAGTTTTAGCCGGCCCCTTGCAGCCGGGTCATCATCTCCCTGATGAAGCAGGAGCCGATTCCGGCGATGGGGGTCTGCCGGTCCATGCGCGGCCTGGCCAGGTCCGGGAGGGGATACAGGGGGCCGGCCGGCGGATTTTCATAGGAGCCCGGCCATACCTGCCAGGGATGAAAGCGGTGCACGGGGTGGACATCGGATCTGCCTGATTTTCTGTTCATCGTTCAGCCCTCACCATGAGAGACCATCCCAGCCGGTCAAAGGGGACCGTCCGGCCCAGGATCATATCCAGCCTCGCCAGGATCCCCAGGCGGAGGTAGGAGCGCCCCATTCCGGACGGGCACGGGATCTTGTGGGGAATGATATAGCCCGATCGCCACCCCGTGGGACGGAGCCCGGCCCCCTCCAGCAGCCCGGTGAGGCGTCCGGGCGTGTAGAAACGGAGATGGGTGGAGTCCCAGCCGCGCCAGTTCCCGTTTTTCAGGACAAACCTCTGGATGGCGCCCTCCAGGAGATAGTTGGCGGAGCGGGCGTTCTGCGTCGCCAGGATGAGCCGGCCCGACGGGGAGAGGAGAGCGGGGGCGCCGGAAAGAAGAGCGGCATCGTCTTCCACGTGCTCGATGACGTCCCGCAGCAGGATGACGTCAAAGGGGCTCAGGCGCGCGACGGCAGAGAACGACTCTCCCCTGACAAAATGGGAGCGACGGCCGACCCCCTCCCTGCTGGCCAGGAGGCGAGCCGCTTCAAGGCAGGGCGCCAGGGCATCGACCCCTGCCGCGCAGGCAGCCCCACGCTTCGCGGCCTCCACCGTGAAAAAACCGGAACCGCAGCCGAAGTCCAGGAACCGCTTCCCCTCCGCCGGTCCCATGAGCTCCCACAGAAAATGATTCTTCACCCGGCTGTAGGCCAGGGACTGCTGCTTGGCGGATTCGCGCAGGACCGTTTCCGGGTCCGTCGACCTGAGCCAGTGATCCGCCGGATATCTCAAGGGTTCAGCGGTCATGGGAAATCCAGCAGTTCACGGAGAACGGCCGACCACTCCCCCCGTTCCCTTTCAGGCGAAAACAGTTTCATCCGTTCCTGCGCCGCCTGGCCCAGATAGCCGGCCAGTTCGGGATCCTCCCGAAGTCCGGACAGCGCCCCGGCCAGGGCATTGGAATCGCCGTACGGGACGAGCAGCCCCGAAACTCCGTTTCCGACGAGGATGTCCGTTGCGCCGACCCGGCTGGCCACACACGGCACACCGACAGCCATGGCCTCCATGAGGACGTTGGGGCACCCTTCGGAGACCGAAGGGAGAACAAAGGCGTCCAGCCCGGCCAGCCACGCCGGCATTCCGCTATGGTGAACCACCCCGCGCAGACACACGGCATCCCGAAGCGACAACCTGTCCAGCCAGAATTCGAGCAGGGGGACTTCCTCGGCGCGGGTCTCGCCGGCCAACTCCAGGGTCGCCGGACCTGCCCGGCGAAGCCCCGCCAAGGCCTTCAGGAGATAGGGCAGCCCTTTTGCGTGCTTGAAGATCCCGGCGCACCCGATGGTAAAAGTACCATCGGCCGTCGGCCCGCGCCATGTCTCGTGCGGAATGGTTACGCTGTTGAGGATTATTCGGGCCTTTTTCCTGACCGGCGTCACGGCGTCGGCCAGTTCCATGAGGTCGTTGCTGAGAAAGACCACCCGGTCGGAGTTGTCCAGCCCGGATTTGCACAGGAATGCCTTCTCCGGGCTGAAGAGGTATTTCTTGACGTCGTTCCCCACCACACACGACAGGTGGGGGCGGTCGAACCTCCGGGCAACCAGACCAGTGACATATCCCACCGGATAGAGAAAAAAGGAGACAAAGGCGTCGAAGTCCTCCCTGCCATGGAGTATCTCCAGGCTTTCGAAGAGCATCATCAACGACAGGTTGTGGGGGCATTCCCACAGACTCCTTTGCCGTTCGTGGCAACATTCCCGTCCCAGGGTCACCTCGTGGATGATCATGCCGTCCTGACGCCGGATCCGGTCGTTTTCGTCCAGGAGGGGGGGCGTTCCCTCGACGACCGCGGCGTGGAGCACGTGGACCTCAAAGCCTGTGGTTGAAAGGTGATCGGCTACCCGACCTGCCGTTCGCGACAGGCCGCCGTAGTTGGCGGGTGGAAACTCAGGGGTCACCAGACAGATTTTTTTCGCTTTGCCGGACATGGTTCTTTCTGTATCCTCCTGTGCAATCATACCGCAATATCTGACAGGTCAAAGCGAATCCGGAATATGCATATCGGTTTTCTTTTCCACAAGATTCCCGCTGAGAATCCCTCGAGCATCGACAAGGTGCGCCTCCGGGCGCTGTGCCTCGGGCTGGCCCGGCTTGGCGCCCGGGTAACCGTTGTCGCCCCTGTTTCCCGTCCCGGTTTCCTGGGAGGATCCATCCCCGTGCTTCCCCTTCAGGCGCTTTCCGAAAATCCGGGGTTTGATGCGCTCAAGGTCTGCTACCACTATTCCATGGAGATTGTCCGTGACTACCGGGGTCCCTTGGCGTGCCGCCTGGTGCGGGTGGTGGACGAACGGCTTCCGGAAAGGGACGGGGGGGAGCGGGAGCGGCTGCTGGCATGTCAACTGCTGGCGGCGCAACAGGCCGACGGGATGATCTTCAACAACCAGCAAAACGCGGCGCGCTGGCGGGCGCGCTATGGCGCAGGTAAGGGAATCGCCATCATCCCCACGGGCTGCCCGACGGAAATACCCGCAGCAGGACCCGATCCCTACGTTCGGCGCCTTCCGGTGATGCTGTTTCTCGGGTCCCTCGCCTCCCCGCGCATGATCCGTCTCATCAACGAAGCTGCGGAACGCCTGTGGGGGAGGATGGCCATCCATGTTGTCGGCAGAAACAAGTCCAGGCTCTATGGAGGGGAGTTTCTCCCCCTTTCCCCCCTCATAGAGGAACATGGAGAGATACCCGAAGAGGCGGTCTGGGACTACATCCGTTATGCCCGAATCGGCCTGGCCCTGGCGGCCGGTCCGGATCCCTTCGACAACGACCTCTCCAAGATCATGTCCTATATACGGGGCGGGCTGCCGATCCTGTGCGAAGAACGGATCCCCAACATCGGGCAGGCCCTGCGCTCGGGTCTGGCGCGGAGATTCGCGTTCGGCGACGCGGGGGACCTGGCCCGCGTCGCGCTGATGATGGAACCTTCAGGGGGAAGGGAGATCGAACCGGAAGCGCTGGACAGCTTCATCGACCGAAACTCCTGGTCCCGGCGGGCCGAGGCGCTGTACCGCTTCATGCAAAAACTGATTTCGTTTCGGGAAAAAGGGAAAAGAGGGTGGGGACTTTAACGGGATGGCGTCGCGGGCCGAGGGCCCTCCGCTGATTCATCCGCGGACGCGGGTCTCGGCACGACGGGGACGTTGTCCCCATCAGAACCGGTTCAGATACGGATCAGTATCCCTCCCCATGACAGCCCGCCTCCGAATCCCATGATAAGCACCAGGTTGCCCTCCCGGATAACACCGCTGCGAAGATTCTCGTCCAGGGCGAGACCCACGGATGCGGCCGCGGTGTTGCCGTAGCGGTCCAGGTTGAGAAGGATCCTCTCACCGGGAATCCCCGTCTTTTTCGTAATCACGTCGATGATGCGGCTGTTTGCCTGATGGGGGATGACGAAGTCCAGATCTTCCGGCCGGATACCGGCACCCTCGCAGACCCCAGCGATGAGCTTTGGTATGACGTCAGTGGCAAAGGTATATACACTTCTCCCCGCCATCTTGAAGGTGTTTTCCCTCAGGGCGATGGTCTCGGCGGTTATGGGCTTTCGGGAACCGGAAGAGGGAACCTTGATCAGGTCCCAGCGGTTACCGTCGCTCTGTATGTGCGTATGGAGAATCCCGGTGCGCTCCGTTGTGGACTCCAGGATAACGGCGCCCGCGCCGTCTCCGAACAGCGGGCAGGTGGACCTGTCCTGAAAGTCGAGCATCTTGGAGTAGGTGTCCGCACCGATGACCAGGACCCTGTTGTATTTCCCGGATTTTATGAAATTGTCGGCCACTTCCACGGCATAGACAAAGCCGCTGCACACGGCGTTCATGTCAAAGGCAAAGGCGTTGGCTGCTCCGATGTTCTTCTGAACCATGCAGGCTGTGGGGGGAAGAACCATATCGGGAGTGGATGTGCCTACAATGATACAGTTGAGGGAAAGAGGGTCTATCTTTCCCCTTTCCAGGGCGAGTAATGCTGCCGCGGTTGCCGAGTCGGAAGTGGCCTCTTCCTCGGAGGCAAAACGCCTTTCGCGGATGCCGGTTCTGGAAAATATCCAGTCGTCCGCATCCTCTATCAGATAATCAAAGAACGAATTTTTCACCACCCGGTCGGGAACCCTCCCGCCGGTGGACAGAATCTTCGCGTACTTCATAGAATATCTCCAGCCAGCTCATGTAAAAAACAAGGCCCCGGAAACGGGGCCTTACCGATTGTTTAGAAAAATTTATCCCACAGAACAAGGTTATTTGTCAATTCATTATTAAAACCACCGTCACATACCCCCGTCATCGGTTTTTTCGCGGGAAAGCTGACGCCCCGCCTCGCCCTCTCTCTTGTCCCCGGCAAGAAACGCGTCAGCGACTCCGTATATCCAGAGGCATAGCAAGCCTCCCCCCAACCAGTACACCGCCGGAAGCCAGGCGCGCAGACGACCTGCAATCTCCGCTGCATCGACCGCTCCGGAAGCAACCGTCCCCCGGAGCGCGTCCTGCATCGCCATGGCCCCGACAATGAAAGCGGTCATGAGCAGAATGGTAACGGACAGGACCATCAGCCCGCCCTTCAATCGGCTGCCTCTGTAGATCTGCCCTACTCCAGGCAGTATCAGGGCGGACATGAGGGCCGCCTTCATATTATCCTTCATATAGTCCCTTTCCGGAATGATCTGTAAGTATCTGGCCTTTGGGAATAATACCGCCAAGATGTTGTTGCTAAATCCGCTCATTTTGCTACTATCGGAACCCATATGAACCATTTTGAATCTACCAGGAAAAGACGGGTCGCTCTTTCTTCATTGCTGTCCGACCCCTGTGAAGAGGTTCGCGCGGCCGCGTCCGAGGCGCTGGAGCATCTCGAGGGCATGGGAAGCCTGCCTGAGATCCTCGATGCACTGAAAAAAGGAGACCTGGGAACCAGGATCAGGTGCCTGTACGCCCTGGGCCGCATCGGGGGTGAGGAATCGCTCCCCGCGCTGCTCTATTGCGCTTCCCGTCCGGAAGACGACATCAGATCGGTCGCCGTAGAAGTCCTGGGCGTCCTGGCCCCTCCGGCTGCGCTCCCGGTACTCCAGGAAAGACTGAAGGATGCGAACCCCGCCATCCGCGCCAAGGCCATTGCGGCCATGGGAAACTACGCCAGCCCTTCCCTGGTCCCTCTGCTGACCCCGTTTCTCGATGAAGGAGACGGCCTGCTGGACGCCGAAGCGGCCATGGCGCTGGGACGACTGGGCGACGGAGCGCTGGAGGACAGATTCATTCAGCTCCTCGGGTCACCTCATCCGAGAACCCGCGAAGCCGCGGCCACGGCCCTGGGCAGGCTGCGGGTCACGCCGCGAAATAGCGGCCCACGTCCACATTCTTCATAACCGGGTCAACCGTCGCTACAATGGTCACCCTGTGCGCTCCGGATTCATTGGCGAGGCTGACCAGTCTCGGTTTTTCCAGCGATTTTCCATCGGCGCCCATGATCACCTTCACGCCTGGAATCGAGCTTTCCATGGGATGAGGCCTCACCACCAGGGCGATCTCATTGGTATCCAGACGGACGAGAGTTCCCACGGGGTAGTCCCCCATCATCTTTTCAAACTGCTTCACCAGGTCGCCGTCAAGGGAGGTTCCTGAGGTTCTGCGCATAATGTCCAGGGCAACCTTGGGCAGCACGGGAAGACTGTAGGCCCGAAGCGTTGTGATTGCGTCATAGCAGTCGGCAACGGCGACGATTTCGGTCATCTCCCCGAAATCCATGTCTCTGGCCCATTCCGGATATCCGGTGCGATTGCGCCTGATATGATGGCCCAGTACGGCGTCCCCCACAGCGGGGTTGATGTCCCTCATGCCCCTGACGATCTCCGCCCCCTTTTCGGCATGTTTTTTCATTTCCTCGTATTCGTCGGCGGACAGCTTTCCGGGTTTGTTGAGGATACCCTTGTCTATCCTGGTCTTCCCTATGTCATGGAGCAGACCGGCGGTATTGATATCGCGAAGGAAACCCCGTTCTCTCCCCAGAAACGCCGACAGGGAAAGGGACAGTATCCCCACGTTCACGGAATGATTGAAGGTGTAATTGTCGTAGTTCTTGATCATGGCGAGACCAAGGAGAGTGGTATGGTCCTTGATTGCCAGCGAGACCATGTCGTCCACCACGGCATTAATCAGGCCGCTGTCGGGAATGCGGCCGTTTTCTATCTCGCTCATGGTTCCGCGGATGGCATTCAACGCATCCAGGTATGTCTTTGACGGCGCCAGTCCGTCCCCTTCGGAGGAATCGCCGTACACAAGCTCATCGATACCCAGGCGGATAGTACGGATGCCTATGCGCTCCAGCTCAGCCGTCATCTGCTCGGCCGTGATGTCACGTCTGGCGAACAGGGAAACGAATTGAAACAGATCGTCCCGGGTTATGCCGGGAAAGAGCGTGAATGCATCAACCCCTTTTCCGGAGAGACGATCCGCCAGTTCCGCGACGGAAGAATTGGGGCTCACAAACAGGTGGTTTTCCAGAAAGAAAATACCCTCTACCACGCCCAGGTGGATCTCGGGCTTCTCGCCAAGCATTCTTTCAAGGATCTCGCAAAGCTCCTGTAAAGGCTGCCGCACCGCCGGATGGGCGCTGGGATAGAAGACAACGGATTTGATGGAGGCGGTAAGGAGCATGGCGACACGCTGCGCGGCCTGATGTGTAATCTCACTCACGGCTATCCCCCGCTTCATCCTCCATGGTTTCCAGCGCCGCCTGGCATGCCCTTCCGATCCGGCCGCCCCGGCCGCTCGTCTTTTGCAGAAAGGCCCTGGCGCTATCCCCCCCCAGCCTGCCGATGGCCTCCACGGCAATGAGCTTCAGTTCTTCCCATTTGCCGGGGGAAAACCAGCACCTCTTCCCCACCACCCGAAATAGCGGCTCAAGGGCGCGCCTGTCGCCGATGCGCCCTATGGCCAGCAAAGCCTCCTTTTTCAGGGTAAACGATTTACCCGTGAGATCCCGTTTGAAAAGAAGATTTACCAGAGGCTGGACTGCTCGCTCGTTCCTGGTGATGCCGAGCCACAGGACCGCCTGCCTCCTGATTGCGCGGCTGCTGTCATGAAGAAGGTCCGTGAGAACTTCGGTGGCCTCTTTTCCCCCGATGCGGGCCAGGGCGCTTATTGTCTCGAAACGTATCCTGTTGTCCGCGTGGTAGGCTGTCATGGTAAGCCCGCGGACCGCGTCGCGGTTTCCGGTCTCACCCAGCAGCGACACCGCGGTCCGCACATACTGCCTCCTCCCGTCCGCGAGCATGGCCAAAAGCGGCTTTATGACAGGGGAACCAATCCGGAGAAGAGCCGTTGTCAATGATTTCCTGGCGTTAGGGTCCTGAGTTGTGACAATTCGTCCAATAATAGGTTCGGCCGCTTCCCTTCCGAGACAATGAAGGATCATGTAGACGATCTCTTTGCGGTTGAAATCCGGTTCCTCCAGGTGGTCCAGTAGATGCTCGGTCATCTCTCCCCCGGCAAGGCGCTGAAAGACCTCCAGGGCTTTCTCCCGGCAGACTTCGCTCCTCGTTTCATCCGCATTCTGGTTGAGAAGGGCCAGGAGAACGGGAAAAATCCCGTCGAACCCCCCTTCCGATTTCAGCTTCTGCCCTTTGGCCGCCAGCATCCCGGCGAGGTTGTCATAAAGCCCGTCATCCCTTTCCTTCTCCATGAGGTCAATCAGTTCTTCAATAGACGGGTCGGGCAGAGGAGGCAGGGGAATCCCCTCGGAAGATGTATCGCTTTTCCCCTCTTTGTCCCCCCCCCTGGACTCCATGCCCGCGGGGAGGGGCGACTCCGGATCTTCAGCCGCGCTCCGCCTGGTAAAAACCACGGAGACGTTGATCTCGTTCGCAATGACCGTCCGCACCCCCCTCTTCTCCAGAAGGGCCTGCATCCCGCCTCCCGCCAGAACAGTCCTCGGATCGGTCGCCAGCAGGAGGAGAAGCTGGGTGAAATCGTCGGCCGTGATGTCAGGGAGGAGCGTGAGACGCTGGACCTCCCGGGAAAAGAGTTCCCTGGCCAGTGATTTGGAAATGGGGGTTTTGTCCACTGCATCATCCCTACCTGCAATGGAGAGGCCGTTTCTGGATGCCAGAAGGCACAGGCTTTGCCCGTTCATGAGAGATATTACCGACTGATAGGAGCGGCGCAGAATTTCTTTGCGGAGGGGGTGGCTATCAGGGTAGAAGGTTATCGCCTTGAGCCCCTTCACAAGGTCGCCCAGGGCCGCGGCCACGGCTTGGGCGGCCTTGTCTTCTCCAGTCCGTAGCATGAGCCTTTGATCTCTTCTTTCAATCATTACCATCTCCGGAAGGTAACGAAGCGCCATTTTCGCTGGAAATATCCGCCGGGTAAATCATGGAGGGCAGCTGGTGGGGGCAATCTATTCCGGCAATCCGAAACGTCTCATGGTTTCCGCGGGCGCCTGGGAAAAGCGGGAAAACTCCATGGAAAAAGAACCCCGCCCCTTGGTGGCGCTTCTCAATTCGGTCATGAAGCCGAACATCTCCGCCAGCGGGACTTCCGCCCTGATCACCTCCACGGCGCCTCGGGAGACAACCCCTTCCACATGCCCCCTCTTCTGTTGCAGTGAACCTATCACCTTGCCGGTATAGTCCGCCGGGGTGACAAGCTCCAGGGCCATCAGCGGCTCCAGCAGGAGGACACCGCCTTCGCGCAAAGCCATGGACAGCCCTCTCTGGGTGGCGGCCCGCATGCCCGTTTCGGTGGTGACGCCCGGCTCGAAGGGCGCCTCGAGCACCCGCACCTCGATATCGGTTACCGGATAACCGCCGGCGCCGCCGGCCTGGCAGGACTGCTCCAGGCCGGCGGCAAGGAGTTCGGACAAGTCGGCGGGCAGGTTCGATTCAAGCGGGTCCGGCATGACGATCCTCAGTCCAGCGCCCCGTTCAAGAGGTGAAATGCGCAGCAGGATCTCTCCCGACTGGACCTTTCCATCTACCTCGCGGCGAAAGACCTCCCGGCGCTCTATGGTCCTCTTCACCGTTTCCCGGTACACCACCTGCGGACGCCCTGTTTTAATATTAACACCAAAATCACGGGAAAGCCTGTCAGCTACGACCTCCAAATGGAGTTCGCCCATCCCGGCCAGGATAGTCTGTCCCGTCTCCCCGTCTTCCCGGACCCGAAAGGTCGGATCTTCCCACTGAAGTTTTTCCAGGGCCAGGGGGAGCCGCTCACGATCTTCCAGTCCCCTCGGCTCAACCGACAGGGACACTACCGGTTCCGGAACGGAAAGCCCCTCCAGTACCAACGGATGAGAGAGGTCGCAGATGGTATCTCCGGTCAACACATCCCTGAGACCGGCAGCCGCCACTATATCACCCGCCGCGGCCGATTCGATGCGCTCACGCTTGTGAGCATGCATCCGGAAGAGGCGGGAAATCTTTTCGTTCACGCTCCGGCTGCTGTTGTGAATCATGTCGCCCGCCCGCACTCTGCCGGAATAGAGACGCAGAAAGGTAAGTTTACGTCCCTCGTCGGAAAACACCTTGAAGGCAAGGGCGCGCAGGGGGGCGTCAGGCTCGCATCGGATATCTTCCATCTCACCGGTTTCCGGCACGTAACCGCGCCCCGGGCTTACGTGAACAGGTGACGGGAGATAGGCGCCCACTGCGTCGAGAAGCGGCTGGATCCCCTTGTTACGCAACGCGGAACCGAGAAAAACGGGGAAAATGCGGCAGGCGATGGTTGCAGCGCGGATGGCATCCCTCAGCCGCGCCGGGTCCGCGGGCTTCCCCTCAAGATAATCGGCAAGAATGGTATCGTCCAGGTCGGCGACGGCTTCAAGGAGCGCCTCCCTCGCGCCGCGGACCTCTTCATGAAACTCTGGACCTATGGGCGTTCGCTCCACCGTCGTCCCCTGGTCTGATTCGGAAAAATGCAAGGCTTCTTCCGTCAGAAGGTCTATGACACCGTTGAACCCGGCCTCGCTCCCAAGGGGAATTTGCATGAGGAGGGGACGCGCCTCGAGCTTTTTTTCCATCTGCTCCAGAACCGTGCGGTAGTCGGCGCCGAGCCGGTCCATCTTGTTGATGAAACAGATGCGCGGCACGCCGTAGCGGTCTGCCTGACGCCATACCGATTCACTCTGGGGCTCAACCCCTTCCACGGCGCTGAAAATAGCGACCGCCCCATCCAGAACGCGCATGCTCCGTTCCACTTCTATGGTGAAGTCGATATGTCCGGGCGTATCGATCAGGTTTATTCGATAATCCCTCCAGCGGCAACTGGTGGCGGTTGCTGTAATAGTAATCCCCCGCTCCTGCTCCTGCGGCATCCAGTCCATCACCGCCTGTCCGTCATGGACCTCGCCCATCTTGTGGGTTTCCCCCGTATAATAGAGAATCCGCTCGGACACCGTGGTCTTGCCAGCATCAATGTGCGAAATTATGCCGATATTGCGGATTGATTCGAGGGAGGAACGGTTCATGGGGCCTCACAGACATAGGAAGAAAATGCCTTGGTATTATACCGGTCGAGTCCTTCAAGGCAAGGGAAAAGTGGGAAAAGCGGCTGGAGTGACGGGAGAGTTGCGCATCGCCAGTTATTCCTTGAAATAGCGAAACAATGTACGCTATGCTGCCACACCTGAAGGGCTCAGTTTTTAATTAGTGGCCATCCGGAAACCAATAGTGATGCTCTCGCAAATTGTCATTCC
>CAZFCG010000010.1:36534-59674 GCA_964517595.1 uncultured Geobacter sp.
AACCTATCGGAATCATGGATGCCCGATAAATTCATTCGGGCACGACAAATAGAATTTTCGAGATTATCAATAGTGTCACATCCGAAGTTTCCGGATGGACATTATTTGGAGATTGACACACATGACACAACATGGTGAATGCGGCAAACCGGCGCGGAACAGACGGAAAAAACCACGGAGGAATGTATTGAAAATCCTGATGGTGACCCTGTCCATCCTCATCTTCTTCTTCATTCTGGGCGCAACCGGTTACTTTGTTTATCTGACCGCCGCCCTTCCCAGGGTAGACAGACTGGCCGACTACAAACCTCCCATTGTCACCCAGGTCTTCAGTGACAACGGAACCCTTGTGGGAGAGTTCTTCCTGGAACGCCGCAAGGTGGTTCCCGTAGACAAAATGCCAAAAAAACTCATACAGGCGTTCGTGTCCGCCGAGGATTCAAGTTTCTTTCATCACAAGGGACTTGACTACCTGGGCATATTCCGCGCCGCCATAAAGAATGTCCTGACCCTCAGTAAAAAAGAGGGCGCATCAACCATAACCCAGCAGGTGGCGCGATCCATGCTCCTTTCACCCGAGAAAAAGTTCTCCCGGAAATTCAAAGAAGCCATCCTCGCGAAAAGAATGGAGGAAAGGCTGTCAAAGGACGACATTCTTTATATCTACCTGAACCAGATATATCTTGGGGGAGGTTCCTATGGCGTCCAGATGGCCGCGGAGACCTATTTCGACAAGGATGTGGACCAGCTGAATCTGGCCGAAATGGCGATGCTGGCTGGTCTCACCAAAGGGCCGGAACTCTACTCCCCCCTGAAGCATCTGGATCGGGCCCGCGAACGCCAGGCCTACGTCCTGGACAGAATGCTCAAGGAGGGGTACATAACAGAGGCGGAGGCGCAGCACGCCCGCCGGACCCCTGTCGTCATTACCTCCCGCAAAAAGGCCAACACCCTCCAGTCGGCATACTTCCTTGAATACATTCGCATCCAGGTGGAAAAGAAGGTCGGCGAGGACCTCCTGTACAAGGGGGGACTCAAGATCTACACTACCATGAACTGGGAAATGCAGACAGCCGCCCATGAAAACGTGGCCAGCGGTCTGAAAGCCGTGGACAAACGCCAGGGATTCCGGGGTCCGATCCAATACCTGGACCAGGGAAGCGTGGAGGAATTCTGCCGCAAGGTTGAAAAGGAAATCGACACCCCTGCCCTGAAGAAGGGCGAGACCTACCAGGGAGTGGTCGTGGGAGTAGACCCGGCAAAAGGCGACATCACGGTACGGGTCGGAGACAGGATCGGAATCCTCCCCCGAGCAAACACGGCATGGGTCGGACGCCTCTCTCTCGTGAACCGCTACGGCAGTGACAACAGGGAAAAAAACCGAACCATTTCATTAGGTTCCGTTATTGATGTCTCCGTCGCAGCCCCTGACGGCAACAGGCGCGGGGCAGTTTTCTCGCTGGACCAGGAACCGCTTCCCCAGGCAGCCCTGATAGCCCTGGATCCGAGAAGCGGCGCCGTGAAAGCCATGATAGGCGGATACGACTTCCGGCGCAGCAAGTTCAACCGGGCAACCCAGGCCAGGAGAAACCCCGGTTCCGCTTTCAAACCGATCATTTACGCCGCCGCCCTGGACAGGAACATGACCGCGGCAACGGTCTTCAACGACTCCCCCGTGGAATACCCGGGAAGCGGCGCAAACACATGGAAACCAAGGAATTACGACAACACATATCGCGGGCCGGTGACCATGCGCACAGCCCTGACCAATTCCATAAATGTGGTCAGCGTCAAGATTCTCGAGGCTATAGGCGTTGACTACGCCGTCGAATACGCCAAGAAGCTGGGGATCACATCTCCCCTGACCCCGAACCTGACCCTTGCCCTTGGCTCGTCCAGTCTCACCCCCCTGGAGCTGACCTCGGCGTATTCCGTATTCGCCTCCGGAGGCTTCAGGCTTCCCCCCTATTTCGTTTCCAGGATCGAGGACAGTGACGGCAGGGTCATTGAACAGGTCGATCCTCCCAGGATCCCGGCATTCACCAACATCACCTCCGCAACCTCCACGGAAACCGGAGAGATAGTGACCGGACCGTACCAATATTCCTACGGAGCAACCGCCGTGCCCGTGGTATCTCCCGAAACGTCCTACATCATTACGAATCTGATGGAGAATGTCGTTACCAGCGGAACCGGCCAGAGGGCAAAGGCCCTGGGCCGGCCGGTGGCGGGCAAGACCGGCACCACCAACAACATGAAGGACGCATGGTTCATCGGATACGTGCCGCAACTGGTTACAGGCGTGTGGGTCGGCTATGACCAGGAGAGATCACTGGGCGCCGGGGGTTCCGGAGGCCAGGCCGCGGCGCCTATCTGGACCGGATTCATGCAGAAGGCCCTGGCGAATATTCCAGCCGAATCCTTCACCCCGCCGCCGGAGATAACTTTCGTTTCCATCAACCCCCGCACCGGACACCTTGCCGCAAAGGGCACGCCCGGAAGTGTCAGGGAATGTTTCCTTTCCGGCACAGAACCCAGGCGTTACGAAGAGCCCGCTCCGCCCGAGGACGGAGAGGAGCCTCCTCCGCCGTCCGAAGAGCAGATTGAGCAATAATATCAGGAGATTGGAAACCACATGACTCCTTGATGGGCTCCCTGACTCGCTTCCAGGCCGGGACGGGACGGAAACCATATGTTTTTCCGAACTTTTTTATTCACGGCGAATGCTGTTTCCGCCTTAAATTAACCCTTGCAAACTGAAATATTGTGTATATAGTAGGGTGCGATTTGATTCAAATTTCCCAGAGGAGGGCTGGTATGACCAAAGCGGAACTGGTTGAAACCGTGGCAAAATCATCGGGCCTGACCAAGGTGGTTGCGGAAAAGGCAGTGGGAGCGTTCATTGACGCGGTCAGCGCCGCGCTGAAGAACGGAGACAGAGTAACGCTTGTAGGTTTCGGCAGCTTCGAGGTAGCTACCCGCAAGGCAAGGGTCGGCAGAAATCCGCGAACCGGCAAGCAAATAAAGATTGCAGCGGCCAAGGTTCCCAAGTTCAGGCCCGGCAAGGCGCTCAAAAGCACGGTGGCCTCTCCCGTCAAAAAGAAATGATTTGCACAGGGACATGAGACGGGTTCAAACATACTGCATGAACGGGCGGTTCCGGAAAAAAGGGTTAATGGGCATCCGTGATTTTGAGTGATTCCGTGTCGGAACGAAACAAAGCCGTCACACCTCCCCGGAAGAACCGGACAACGCTTCCGGCGGCCTTTCCGCCCAGACCGTCACGAAAAACTAGAACTGATAAACGCCCCGTCCACGCGGGGCTTTTTTTGTCCCCACATTCCCTAGCCGGGCCTGAACCCGAACAGAAGGATGAGTCCGGTATGAGCCATCCAGGAAACGGCATTTGAGCACGCAAAACCGCTAAGACGCATAGTGAAATTCAAATAGCTGAGGAATAAGCCGGCATCACCGGCCAGGTAAATAGCCTGATTTGAGAGGTCTTTGATTTTCCTTCGCGTTCTTTGCGTCTTTGCGTGAGACTGGCTTTTCCAGGATCATTCCACTGAAGACAAAGCGGCTGCCTGCATCGTAAAGGGACGATTTCCACAGCGGGATCCATGAAAAACCGATGGTATGGACATGACTGACGGCCAACTCCCCAATAATACCGGACATAACATCCGCAGTATCGCCTTTAACGTCTTTACATGGGCTTCAGTTCTATTTTTCGCCCTGTTCATCATGTTGAGACTGCTGCTTCTCACTCCCCTGGCGCCCCCCCTGTTTGAAAGAGCCTTGTCCGGATTCATCGGCCAACCCGTAAAGCTGGGAGCTCTTGCCCTCTCAGGCACAACGGTTTATCTGGAAAAGATCACCATAGAAAGTCCCGCTGGTTTCAGGGATCGACACTTCCTCTACGCACGTTCGCTTGTGGTAACACCCGATCCAACCTCTCTTTTCACAGGAAAACGCGCCTTCTCGCTGATAGGAATCGACGGCCTGAGTGTCAACCTGTCAAAAAAACCCACAGGTGTCTGGAATTTTTCAGGACTGCTGGATCGCTTCACAGTTAAGAAGCCGAAAGATAAGACGGAGACGTTCATCGGGCGTCTTCATCTCTGTAACGCCTCCATGAAAGTGAACGGCCACGGATTCGACGGGTTGGGACTGGATCTGACAAATCTCTCCACAAAGGGGACCGGGGAATCCAGACTGGAAATCTCCGGAAGGGACCTGACGGGCCGCGCAGCTCATCTGACCGTCCAGGGGAGAATGGGGACTGACCCATCATTTCACTTGGACCTGGACATACCCTCCATTTCACTCGCCCCCGTGCGCCTGCCTGAACGCGCGGCCAGTATAATCAAACTGAAAGGCGCCACCGCGGACATTTCCATCAGCGCCGGTTTTCGCGAAGGTCTGCTCAAGGCGAGCGGCGCATTCGGCATGGATCGCCTGGGTCTCGTAACAGGAAAAGAAGAAATTCCCGTCCGGAGCTTCCTGCAATTCAGCGCCCGCTGGGACACCCGCCTGGACGAGGCATTTATAGACAAAGCCACCCTCTCAGTCAAACCCCTTTCCGCCGGCGATAGCCTGACGATACGATTTAACGGCGCCATGCGCCGGATCAGAAACGGTGGCGCCTTCACCCTGAATATCCTTCCCGATCCCATAAGACTGGGCTCTCTCGCGCAACTCATACCGGAGACGCGCCGGAAGGGCCTGACCGTGGACGGAGTAATCACCTCTTCCGACTGCCATCTGGAGGGTAGCCTGGAAAAGGGCATTACCGGAGGCAAAGCCGATTTTTCTCTCAGGTCCGCTTCACTGGCAACCGGGAAACGTCTTATCGCGCTGGGGGCGTCCGCTGATATTGCCCTCAGGGGAGATGGAAAGGGGTGGCAGCTGAGCGGAAGGGCCTTCACCCGGGAAAAACCCGCGAAATCACCCCTCGCGGCGTTGGAATCCCTCGACGCAACCTTCAGCGCGTCTTTTTCCCCCCGTTTCAAGGCGATCAGTATGGAATCGCCAGGTGCGAGAGCCGTGGTGATGGGTATTCCCATCAGGGGCGATATGCGTTACACACCTTTGGAACCGGCGACCTTTTCCTGCATGGTACGGGTGGAGAAATTCCCCCTTTCCTCCCTGAACAGTCAACTGGCCCAGTGGTCAACCGTCTTGTCCGCCGGTACCGGGGAGTCGTTGCTCAGGCTGTCAGGAGTATCGCTTCAGGATTTCACGGGTGAGGTAAGCGCCGACCTCTCGGCCCCGTCCGGCGCCGTTGGTGGAAAGAACTTCTCCCTGCGCAGCGGACGATTGTCCTCCACCTTCAGGAGAAAGGGGGGACGTTTCTCCGCGAAAGGCGTCATGGATATGGCCGACGGAGTCGCCATGGGCAAGAAACTGGGCGCTTCGCTCGGATACTCCCTTGACGGCAGCATGCTGGAACTCAGCAACGGAAATCTCTCCCTGAACGGGGCAAAGATCAAAGTCCCATGGGCGACACTGAAACTCCCCTTCCAGGAGAAACCGGTCAGAGAGGGAGGGATACCCTTGTCAGTGTCATTATCGGGGGCAAATATCCGCTACGGATCCCTGCACGCCAAGGGTCTGAGCGGTCGCTTTACCGGCCGTATCGCATCCCCTGGACAAGGGATTACGGGTGCCGTCGATCTTGCCCTGCAATCCCTCACCTTCCGGGACCGTCAGGCCGCCGCCTCCCTGACGGGACGGATGACGTTGGCGGGTAAAGACACGACAGCAAACCTCAAGGGAGAGCTTCTCGGAGGGACAATGGAAACGCTCATCCGTGGGGACCTTATTTCCAGGAAAACAGAGGTGACTTTCACTTCCAGCCTCCAGGGACAACGGCTGGAACTCTTGAAGGAATTTCTACCCCAAGGCGCGGCGCCCAGCTTTTCAGCCGGTGTCGCCAACCTTTCCATTTCGGGAACCTATACCCGGGAAAAAGGGGTGCTCGCCAATCTTTCCGGGTCCTGCGACGGCATCTCCCTTAAGGGCAAAACGGGAAAGACCCTGCTATCGGATGCCGGCCTGACCCTGGAGGGTCGTCTTTCAGGGGACAACCTTGCCATACTGGAGGCCTTTATTACCCGCGGAAAGGAGATAAAAGCGCGTATCACCGGCGAAATGGAGCGTTTCGCCTCATCTGACAGGAAAGGAAGGATAAACTTCCATCTTCCCGTCACTCCCATAAACAGCCTTCTGGACGCCTTTGCCAACGCGCTTCCCAGGAATCTCCAGGAGGCCGTCTGCCAAGGGACCTGTTCCCTTGAAGGGATTGCGGATATCAGCGGCAGGGATATTGCTGTTGAGGGCGGCCTTTCTCTTGAATCAGCCTCACTGGAGATCGCCTCCCAGAAGGTTCATGTGACGGAAATAAGCGGCAGGGCGCCTCTTTCCCTCTTGATCCCCTGGAAAAACGGCGAACGGAAGGGAACAGTGGGAAGTTTCAGCAGGGAGAACTACGGTAAATTCCTTCAGAACCTGGGAGCCGCCGGCGGGAGAGGGAGCAGGCTGACCATTGGCAAGGTACACTTCGGCGCCATGGAAATGGGACCGCTGGAGATCTTCACGTCAGCCGGAAACGGCATAACGGAGATCGTTTCGCTGAACGGTTCGATGTATGACGGCAGGTTGCTGGGGAAGGGATTCATCCTCTACGGCAATGGGCTCCAATACGGCGCGGACCTGCTGCTGCACGACCTCAGCCTCAGCCAGTTCTGCCAATCCTTTCCATCAATCAAAGGGTACATCACCGGAAGGGTTGACGGCGTGATCAGCGTGCTGAACGTGAAGGGTGAAACCGGCGAGCCGTCCGGATACGCAAGCCTCTGGACCCGGGCCGGCAAAGGCGAGAAGATGGCCGTCAGCAAAGAGTTCCTCCAGAAGCTTGCCGGCAAGAAGCTGCGCGGTTTTCTGTTTACCAATGACCGCGCCTATGATACGGGAGAAGTGAGCGCTTTTCTGCACAAAGGATTTATCACCTTTGAAAAACTGGACATATCTCACACCAACCTTCTCGGCATGAGAGATCTCAGCGTCACAGTCGTGGCCGTACAGAACAGGATATCGCTGGAGCATCTGCTGGACTCTATCCGGGAGGCCGCGGCGCGGGGAAAACCGGGAGATGAAAAATCCCCTCCGATTCAGACGGAGCTTAAATGGCTTGAATAACCCTTAACGGCTTTTCCAGCCTTGGTCAGCATGTAGCCGGGGCGCACAATATCGAAGACAGGAGGTTATCATGACGAAATTGCTAGCAAAATGGACGATTGCCGGGGTGACGGGACTTCTCGCCGCTTGCGCGTTTATTACCGTGAATGTCTATTTTCCGGAAAAGGACGTCAAGCAGGCCTACAGGTCCCTGGATGAAATGCTGCTGAAGCAGGGTGGGGAAGAAAAGAAGGAATTGAGCCCTCAGGAGGAAGAAAAGGCGCCTGAGCAGAAACCGGTGAGCCTCCTTCCGGCCGGCTTGCCCGGGATACGGCTCGTTGCCGAGGCCTGCGCCCAGGAAGATATTTCCGGCCGTCTGGCTTCCGAGCTTTCCGGCATTCCCGAGGTGCAGAAGGCATACAGCGAGATGAGGGCGCGACTTGCACAGTTGAACGCGCTTCGGGACAGCGGCGTTGTTGGTGAAGCCGCGGACGGAAGCGTCGTAGTAAGAGACGCCTCGAAGGCAGGTTCGGCGCAGGCGCTTGTGCAGGCGGAAAACAGAAACAGGAAAACCGTGATCGTGAATATGGCAAAAGCGATACTGAGGATCAACAAGCAACCGGAAACCAGCGACGCCTTGCGGCAGGTCATCGGAAAGGCAGCCGCTACATTCGCGGACACCAAGCGGGACGAGGCCGCCGGCGGATGGTGGATACAACTGGCAAACGGGCGCTGGGTCCAGAAATAGACGGCCGGGCGCTCCCGGGCCGGGGCTGCCTGTCTTTTCCCCAAACGGAAATGCCGCCCCTTGATCACTCAAGGCGGCGGCATTCTCACAGCGACGTCGCACGAACAGGCCGTAATCGTCAGAACTTTATCTTTCTCCAGACCTCCATCACTTTCCCGAAAACCCGCGTCTGTTGCTCCATGCGGAAGGGACGGTACAGCGGGTTGTCCGGAGAGAGCATCACTTCACTGTCCCGGGTCCTGTACCTGCGCAGGATCGTTTCCCCCCAAAGGTTATTCAGCAGGACGATGTCGCCGTTGACAAACTCTTCGCAGGCCCTGAAAATAACCAGATCGCCGTCATGGATGGTCGGCGACATGAAATCACCGTAAAATAGAAGGGCAAAGCACTCTTCCGGAACCCCGGGAAGGACGATCCTGTCGTAGATATCCTCATCGGTGATACCTTCGGGAAACTCCGGCGGAACCCTCTTGAGAAGGACCGTCCTCGACGCGACGATGCGGTCGATCTCCTCCTGAAGGATCACCTTGCGGGACACTTCCCCGTTTCCGGTCAAAAGCCACTCTTCGTTGATTTCATAAAGATGGCAGAGCGCAATCAAAAGGGTATCGGAAGGGTACTTCTTGCCTCGCTCCACATCGCTCAGAAACCCCTGCACGATACCGAGTTTCGAGGCAAAGGCCTGCTGGGTCAACCCCCTGGACAGGCGCACCTCTTTGATACGGCGGGCAATCTCGATATGATTCATGTCGCTTGTCATATAATTTCTTCAAATCAGAAGTATATCGTTTAAGACCATAAGCCAGTGGCTTATCCCGTTTCTTTTCAAGTAAGAGGCCGCTCAGAAGGGAATATCATCATCGGGATTGAACGAAGGCTCCTCATAACCCGGCGACCCACCCGATCCCCCCTGGTCTTCGGAGGTCCTTGCGCCACCCTGACGTCCGCCACCTTCTCCCCGGCCGCCCAACATCTGCATTTTATCAGCTACTATCTCGGTTGTATAGCGATCCCGTCCATCCCGATCCTGCCATTTCCTGGTCTGGAGACGACCTTCGATATAAACAGTCTTGCCCTTGGCCAGGTATTCGCCGGCAATCTCGGCAAGCCTTCCCCAAAGGGTGATGTTGTGCCACTCGGTCCGCTCTTCCCAATCGCCGGTCTTACTCTTGAATCTTTCGGAGGTGGCCAGCGAAAAACCGGCGACAGCCGTACCCGAGGTTGTGTATCGCACCTCGGGATCCTTTCCGAGATTTCCAATCAGCATAACCTTATTGAGACTTGCCATACGCTCCCTCCTTATCCCGCGGAATCACCAAGGCGGGCGCCCCGGTAAACCTCTCTTTATTTTTCAGTCGATCTAAACGGATGAATACTACCTCACTTTCCACATCCACGTAAAGTGAATGTTTTCTTATCGGCAAAAGATTTCACCGAAAACGCGACTGCATGAAGCTCACCGCCACCCAGTTCCTTCATTTCCGTTGGCGCATGACTTCAATCCGGACAAGGAAGCATCTCACTTGCGTCCCGGAAAACGGCAATAATCATTTGACAAAAAGCACCTTTTACTTTCTAGTAAAGGGCATGAAAAATCAGAATAAAATGGAGCGCGTAAAAACCGCGACAAACATACCTCCAAAGCGAACGGCCGTTGTCGGCCGGACTATTGATCTCCCGGTAACCACCCTTGATAACGAGGGTTTCGGACTTGCAATCCACGAAACCCGGAAGATCCGGATCGCAGGCGCCCTGCCGGGGGAAACCGTCCAGGCGCGGATAACCTTTTCAGGACAAAGGGATACCTTCGCCGAAGTGGTCAAGGTGCTGCGACACTCGCCGGACCGCCTGCTGAATCCTCCATGCGAAAAGGAAAACCTCTGTGACGGATGTCCCTTGATCCGGATGAAATACCGGGCGCAGCTCCAATGGAAAAGGGGCCTCGTGGAAGGCGCCATCTGGCGTTATCCGTTGCTGAGGGATACGGAGATCATGCCGGTAACGCCTTCATCGCCCACTATCGAATACCGCTCCACCGCTAAACTCGTGATTTCAGGAAAATTCGAATCTCCCGTCATTGGAATTTACCGCCGCAACAGCCATGAGGTCATGGATATCCGGGACTGCCCGCTCCATCATCCCCTGGTCAACCGCATAGCGGCCGCCGTGAGGGAAGGAATCCGCAAAGGAAAGGTCACCATCTACAATCCGAGAACCCGCAACGGAATCCTCCGCTACCTTGTGGTCCGCGTCTCCCAAAGCGAGGGAAAGGCCATGGTCGTATTCGTCACCAGCCAGCGCAGCTTCAACGAGATCCACCACCTCGCGAAACACGTGAAGAGCGCCGTACCTGAGGTTGAGGTCGCAGCCCAGAACGTCAACGCATCCTCCGGAAACATTATCCTCGGAGACAGAGACTATTTCGTCACCAGACAGCAATCCCTCACGGACCGGATCGGTGACATCCGCTTCACAATCTCCCCCCGCTCCTTTTTCCAGGTAAACAATGACGGCGCGCGCTCCATATATGAGACGGTCCGGGAATGGGCGGCCCTTACCGGCAGGGAAACCGTGGTGGACGTCTACTGCGGGGTCGGAGGAATATCCCTTTTCCTTGCCGGCCGGGCCGGAGAGGTCATCGGCTTCGAGTCCGTTGAGGCCGCCGTGGAAGACGCCGGAAACAACGCCCGCCTGAACGGAATCAAAAACTGCCGCTTCGAGGCGGGAGATGCCGCCGAGATGCTGGAAGAACTCAGGGATCAAAGTAAAAGAGTCGACCTGGTGGTGCTCAACCCTCCACGCAAGGGATGCGAGGAAAGGGTGCTGCGCGCCGCCGCCTCACTTGGACCGGAGCGTATAATCTACGTTTCCTGCTCACCGGAAACCCTTTCCAGAGACCTGAATCTTCTCGCCGGGGCCGGCTACCGCACAGTCAGGGTCCATCCGGTGGACATGTTCCCCCAGACCACACACGTGGAAAACGTGGCGCTGCTGGTGAGAGGGGAGAGCGAGGTGGAAAAACCGGTCGAGCGACGGAAACCGTAAATAACATCATACCTAATAATGGTTCATGGACAATCGATGAACCCAGTTTCACGAAAATCGATCTTGACTGCTACGGGAGGCAAATGCTAGTGTAGAAAAAATTTGATGACCGGCCTTTTAACGTAACCCCGTGAGGTTAACAAAGGTGGGGGCAGACACAATCCACGCCACTGAACAGCAAGGAGCCTTTCCGCCATATCGCGGAAGGGCTTTTTTTTGCGCCGTGCAAACGGCGAAAGGAGGTTTCAGGTGAACACGGAAACCACCGTCATTCTTGACGGAACAGGTATCAAACGGGCGCTGACCCGTATCGCCCACGAGATTCTGGAGCGTAACAAAGGAATTACAGACGTAGCGCTGGTGGGGATCCGCACCGGCGGCATCCATCTGGCCCGCGAACTGGCCTTGCTGCTGGAAGAGATTGAAGGTGTCAAGGTTCCCGTCGGTTCGGTAGACATCACCCTCTACCGGGACGACATCAAGTCCCAGGCCGCCCACATGCCCGTGGGCAAGACCGAAATCCCCTTCAGCATCGAGGATATGCGTGTGGTGCTGGTGGATGACGTGCTCTTCACGGGACGCACCATACGGGCAGCCATGGACGCCATGATGGACCACGGCCGGCCCCGTCGCATACAGCTTGCCGTGCTCATAGACCGGGGCCACCGCGAACTCCCCATCCGCGCCGATTTCGTGGGACGCAACGTACCCACGAGCCGCAAGGAAAAGATCCAGGTGCGTTTCGACGATGCCTGTCACCCGGTCGAGGTATATCTGCGGAAAGACTGAATTTCCGGAGCACACTGTTACCGGCCGGCGGCCAACGGTGGACGGCGGCTGAAATTTCTGGAGGGTCACCCATGGGATTCAAACACAAGGACATTCTGGGGTTGAAGGACCTGACCGCGGAAGAGATAGAGCTTCTCCTGAACACCGCCGACAACATGAAGGAGATCAGCAGGAGGGAGATCAAGAAGGTCCCGACCCTGCGAGGCAAGACGGTGGTAAACCTGTTCTTCGAGCCGTCCACACGCACCCGAACCTCCTTCGAGATCGCGGCGAAGCGCCTCTCCGCCGACACATTGAACATCTCCGCATCCACCAGCGCGGTACAGAAGGGAGAGACACTGTCGGACACGGCCCGCAACATCGAGGCCATGAAACCGGACATCATCGTCATGCGCCACGCCATTTCCGGCTCTCACCACTACCTGGCCAAACGGGTCGCCTACTCGGTGATCAATGCGGGAGACGGCCAGCACGAGCATCCCTCCCAGGCCCTTCTGGACATGATGACCATGCGCGAGAAACTGGGAACCCTCAAAGGGCTGAAGGTGGCCATCGTCGGAGACATCACCCACAGTCGCGTTGCCCGCTCCAACATCTACGGCCTCACCAGGATGGGCGCCAGGGTATTCCTTGCCGGCCCTCCCACCCTTATCCCCCCCGGCGTGGAACGTCTGGGAAACGTAACCGTGTGCGGCAGGATGCGGGACGCCATTGAAGACGCGGACGTAATCATGATGCTCCGCATACAGCTTGAGCGGCAGGGCAAGACCCTCCTCCCCACAATGCGGGAGTATTGCCGCTACTTCGGCCTTTCCGCAGACGCGGTAAAGATGGCCAAACCGGGCGTTCTCGTCATGCACCCCGGCCCCATGAACCGGGGGGTGGAGATCTGTTCCGATGTGGCGGACGGAGCGCAATCCGTGATCCTCGAGCAGGTGGAAAACGGCGTGGCTGTCAGGATGTCCATGCTGTACCACGTGAGCGGAGGCGGCCCGACGGAGTAGAAGCAGGTTCGAGGTTTGTGAGCTTCCCCACCCGAACCTGTATAAGACGGAGCGTCGAACCTTGCTCCTTGTACCTTGAACCTTGAACAATGTTGATGAGGTGACATATGAATCTTTTTATAAAAGGGGGTCGCGTCATCGACCCCTCGCAGGACCTGGACGAAAAACTGGACATCCAGGTAGTTGATGGAAAGATTGCCGAAACAGGCAAGAAACTTGCTCCCCGCAAAGGGGTCGAAGTGATCGACGCCAAGGGGCTGATTGTAGCGCCTGGACTCATCGACATGCACGTTCATCTTCGCGACCCGGGCCTGGAATACAAGGAAGACATTGTAAGCGGGACGCGCTCGGCGGCCGCAGGCGGCTTCACCTCCATTGCCTGCATGCCCAACACCAGACCGGTGAACGACAACAAGGCGGTCACCTCCTACATCATCGCCAGGGCCAAGGCCGAGGGACTGGTGAATGTCTTCCCCGTGGGCTGCATAACCCAGGGGATGAAGGGTGAGAATCTGGCGGAGATGGGGGATCTCAGGGAAGCCGGTTGCGTCGCGGTGTCCGACGACGGCAAGCCCGTCTCCAATCCGGAACTGATGCGCCGCGCCCTGGAGTACGCGAAGGGAATGGGTATCATGCTTATTTCCCACAGCGAGGATCTGGGACTCTCCGCTGACGGACAGATGAACGACGGCTTTACCGCCACCGAACTAGGCCTGAAGGGAATTCCCTGGGTTGCCGAGGACGCGGCGGTCGCCCGTGACGTATTTCTGGCAGAGTTCACCGGCTCGCCCATCCACATCGCCCATGTTTCTACAAAGGGCGCGGTACAGATAATCCGCGACTCCAAGGCGCGCGGCGTAAAGGTGACCTGCGAGACCGCTCCCCACTACTTCATCCTTACCGAGGACGCAGTGCGGGGCTACGACTCCAACGCCAAGATGAACCCGCCCCTGCGCTCGGCCGAGGACAGGGAGGCCATCAGGGCGGGACTGGCGGACGGCGTCATCGACGCCATCGCCACGGACCATGCCCCCCATCATCAGGATGAAAAGGACGTGGAATTTGTTCTCGCCTCCAACGGCATCATCGGACTGGAGACCTCACTGCCGCTGTCGCTGTCCCTGGTGGAGGACAAGGTGTTTGACCTGGGCGACCTGATCGCCCGCATGACCGTCAACCCCGCCAGGATCCTGGGAATCGACCGCGGAACCCTTAAACAGGGAGCAGTTGCCGACATCACCATCATCGACCCGGATAGCCGTTGGACCGTAGAAGCGGATAAGCTTGCCAGCAAGTCCAAAAACTCCCCCTTCCTGGGCAAGGAGATGAAGGGCCGGGCCGCATATACCATAGTAGGCGGCAAAATCGTCCACAGAGTGAAATAATCCGCAGGGGCAAATCCTGTGTCTGACCGGAAAAGGGGCCATCACCAGGATCGCCCCTGCAGCGTTAATCAACTTTTCAGGAGCACCCACATGAAAGCAGTTCTCGCGCTCGCCGACGGGCGCGTTTTTGAAGGCAGATCCTTCGGCGCCACCGGCGAGGCCACGGGCGAGGTAGTGTTCAACACCGCCATGTCGGGCTACCAGGAGGTCCTGACCGACCCCTCCTACAGGGGACAGATGGTCACCATGACCTATCCGCAGATGGGCAACACCGGCATCAATCCGGAGGATGTGGAGAGCCGCGGCCTGTTTCTCTCCGGTTTCATCGTCAAGGAATACTTCGAGGAATATTCCAACTGGCGCGCCACCATGAGCCTGGGCGACTACCTCAGGGAAAACGGGGTAGTGGGCATCCAGGGGATCGACACCAGGGCGCTCACCCGGCGCCTGCGGGACAAGGGCACCCAGAACGGCGTCATATCCACCATCGATGCCGATCACCAGAGCCTGATACGCAAGGCAAGGGAGGTCCCCAGCATTGTGGGACTCGATCTGGCCACCGGCGTAACCTGCGAAAAGACCTATCATTGGACTGAGGGACTCTGGGACCTGGGCACCGGCTATCCCGATCTCGCGAAAACGGAAAGACCCTTCAAGGTTATCGCCTACGACTTCGGCATCAAATACAACATCCTGCGCTGCCTGGCCTCGGCCGGATGCGACATCACCGTTGTACCCGCCACTTTCCCGGCGGAAGAGGCCATGGCCATGAACCCTGACGGCATCTTCCTCTCCAACGGCCCCGGCGATCCCGAGCCCATGACAGAAGTGATCGACAACATACGGAAGATGATCGGCAAGGTTCCAATCTTCGGTATCTGCCTGGGCCACCAGCTGCTGGGACTGGCCCTGGGAGGCCGCACCATGAAACTCAAGTTCGGCAACCACGGCTCCAACCTGCCGGTTATGGACCTCGCCACCCGCAAGGTTGAGATTACTGCCCAGAACCACGGCTTTTCCGTGGACATCTCCACCCTTGCCGGCTGTTGCGAACTTGCCCATGAAAACCTGAACGACATGACCGTTGAGGGAATGCACTGCGCCTGTCATCCCATCTTCTCGGTGCAGCACCACCCCGAGGCCTCGCCCGGCCCCCACGATTCCCGTTACCTCTTCGACCGCTTTACTCTGATGATGGAGAAATTCAAATCGTAGAGGCGACCCGGCGGGTCGCCCCTGCAGGCAATCATGACTTATTTTGACCTTTACCAATCAGGCCGGCTTCGCGAACGGGTCAAAGCCGCATACAAACGGCTTCGACGCTGCGACCTCTGCCCCCGCGACTGCGGGATTGACCGCATCTCCGGCAAGACCGGTTTCTGCGAAGCCGGTCTGAAGCCGAGGATCGCCTCGGCCAACGTCCACCGGGGCGAAGAGCCTCCCATCTCCGGCACACGGGGGTCCGGCACCATCTTCTTCTCTTACTGCACCCTCCGCTGCCGTTTCTGTCAGAACTTTCCCATAAGCCAGATGGGAAACGGAGAGGAGATGACCACCGGCCAACTGGCATCTCGCATGCTGAAGCTCCAGAAGCAGGGTGTCCACAACATCAACTTCGTCACTCCCGGCCATTACCTTCCCCAGATCCTGGCGGCGCTGCTTCAGGCGATTCCCCGCGGATTTCGTCTCCCCATCGTCTGGAACACCAGCGGCTACGAAAAGGCGGACGCGCTGCGACTCCTGGACGGGATTGTGGACATCTACCTGCCGGACATGAAGTACGCCGACGATGAACAGCCGGTCCGGCTCTCCTCGGCGCCCGGCTACCGGGAATACAACCGGGCGGCGGTAATGGAGATGCTCATGCAGGTGGGACATCTGAAACTGGACGAAGAAGGAATCGCCGAGCGAGGGATCATCATCCGCCACCTGGTCCTGCCGGAGAGAAGAGCCGGAAGCCGCGAAACCCTGGGCTGGATCGCGGAAAACCTGGGAACCGAGACTCATATTGCCCTTATGAACCAGTATTTCCCCGCCTACCTGGCCCCGGAGACCCCCGGCATTGACCGCGGGATCACCTGCGAGGAGTACAGGGAAGCGGTGGATGCCCTGGATGAGTTCGGGCTGGAAAACGGCTGGGTGCAGGAATTGTAGGCGCAGGCCACCATATCTGACCAAAGGCGGTCGGCCACAGGATGCCGCCTCAACGGAACTTAATCTCAATGAGAACAATCTTTCTATTACTCTTGTCCAACATTTTCATGACCTTTGCCTGGTACGCCCATCTGAAGGACCTTAAAAGCGCGCCCTGGTTTCTGGCGGTTCTCGTCAGTTGGGGGTTGGCCTTTTTCGAGTACATGCTACAGGTACCGGCCAACCGGGCCGGGTATGGCGCCTTCTCACTCGGCCAGTTGAAGATCCTCCAGGAAGTCATCGCCCTGACGGTCTTCGTCCCCTTCGCGGTGTTCTACATGGGGCAGCCGCTGAAGCTGGACTACCTTTGGGCAGGGTGCTGCCTGGGAGGAGCGGTCTTCTTCATATTCAGAAGCTAGCATCTTACTTCTCCCTCACCCGTTGAGCAGGCGGCTGCCGCTTGGGCGTCTCAACGCTCCAGCGCGCGGGCGCCAAGGAGCGGTTGAGGAGAGATTTCCTCTTTTTCGGAATCACCCATAAGGAGTATAAATGCCCAAAAGAACCGACATCAGCAAGATCCTCATTATCGGCGCGGGTCCCATCGTCATAGGCCAGGCGTGCGAGTTCGATTATTCCGGAACCCAGGCCTGCAAGGCCCTGAAGGAAGAGGGGTATGAGGTGGTGTTGCTGAACAGCAACCCGGCCACCATCATGACCGACCCTGACTTCGCCGATCGGACCTATGTGGAGCCCATCACCCCGGAATTCCTGGAAAGAATCATCAAAAAAGAACGTCCGGACGCCATTCTCCCCACCCTGGGCGGCCAGACAGCCCTCAACACGGCAGTGGCGGTGGCTGAAAACGGCGTGCTGGAAAAATACAGCGTGGAGCTCATCGGCGCCAAACTCCCGGCCATCAAGAAGGCAGAGGACCGAACACTGTTCAAGGAGGCCATGGAGCGTATCGGCCTGGAGGTGCCCAGATCAGGATTAGCGCACAACCATGGCGAGGCCATGGAGATAATCAGGACCGTCGGCTTTCCGGCAATCATTCGCCCCTCCTTCACCCTGGGCGGCACAGGCGGCGGCATCGCCTACAACAGGGAGGAGTACGAGAGGATGGCCCTGGCCGGCATCGAGGCCTCTCCCACCGGCGAGATCCTGGTAGAGGAGTCGGTCATCGGCTGGAAGGAGTTCGAACTGGAGGTGATGCGGGACACCAGGGACAATGTAGTGATCATCTGCTCAATCGAGAACTTCGACCCCATGGGAGTCCACACCGGCGACTCCATTACCGTCGCCCCTGCGCAGACCCTCACCGACAAGGAGTATCAGATCCTGCGGGACGCCTCCCTGAAGATCATCCGAGAGATAGGCGTGGACACCGGCGGCTCCAATATCCAGTTCGGAGTTAATCCGCGCAACGGCCGCCTGGTTGTCATCGAGATGAATCCCCGAGTCTCTCGCAGCTCGGCCCTTGCTTCCAAGGCCACCGGTTTCCCCATCGCCAAGATCGCCGCCAAGCTGGCCGTCGGCTACTACCTGGACGAGATCCGCAACGACATCACACGGGAGACCCCGGCCTGTTTCGAACCGGCAATCGACTACGTAGTGACCAAGGTCCCCCGCTTCACCTTCGAGAAGTTCCCGGCCGCCGACGCCACCCTCACCACCCAAATGAAGTCCGTGGGCGAGGTCATGGCCATCGGCCGCACCTTCAAGGAATCCCTGCAGAAGGCGCTCCGTTCCCTGGAGATAGGCTCCCGCGGTTTCGAATCGCGGCTTTTCGACCTCAGCGATGAGACGAGGCGCGCCCTGACATACAAGGAACAGTCCCTGCTCATGGAAAAGCTGCGCATACCCGGATGGGAGCGCCTCTGGTACCTGGGAGACGCCTTCCGCTACGGCATGCGGGAGCGGGAGCTCTACGAAATCACGGCCATAGACCCATGGTTTCTGACCAACATCCGCCAGATCATCGAGATGGAAGATGAACTGAAGACGGCCCGCCACGTATTCGGAAAAAGGTCGCCCGAGCTGAGGGATACCCTGAAAAAGGCCAAGGAATACGGCTTTTCCGACCTCATGCTCGCCGGCTTCTGGGGCGTCACGGAGGAAGAGATTCGTAAACTCCGGATATCCATGGACATCATTCCGGTGTTCAAGCGGGTGGACACCTGCGCTGCCGAGTTCGTGGCATACACACCCTACCTCTACTCCACCTACGAAGAGGAGTGCGAGGCCGAACCAACGGGCAGGAAGAAGATCATCATCCTTGGGGGCGGCCCCAACCGCATCGGCCAGGGAATCGAGTTCGACTACTGCTGCGTGCACGGCGTGTTCGCCCTGGCCCAGGACGGATACGAGACCATCATGGTCAACTGCAATCCGGAGACGGTCTCCACAGACTACGACAGCTCGGACCGCCTTTACTTCGAACCCCTCACCTTCGAGGACGTCCTGAACATAGTCGAAAAGGAAAAGCCGGACGGGGTCATCGTGCAGTTCGGCGGTCAGACACCCCTCAAGCTGGCCGTGGCCCTGGAAAAGGCCGGGGTCCCCATTATCGGAACCTCACCCGACTCCATAGACAGGGCCGAAGACCGCGAGCGATTCCAGGAGATGCTGCACAAACTCCACCTGCGTCAGCCGGAGAACGGCACGGCCCGTTCATTCGAGGAAGCGGAAAAGATCGCGGAACGTATCGGCTATCCGGTCGTAGTCCGCCCCTCCTATGTCCTGGGAGGCCGGGCCATGGAGATCGTATACGATGTGGATGACCTTCGCCGCTACATGCACACCGCGGTCCAGGCATCCCCGGAGCACCCGATCCTTGTGGACAAGTTCCTGGACTCGGCTATCGAGATCGACGTGGACGCCCTGTGCGACGGCCGGGAAGTTATTATAGGCGGGGTGATGGAGCACATCGAGGAGGCTGGAATTCACTCCGGAGACTCGGCCTGCTCCCTCCCCCCCTACTCCATCTCCCGGGAAACCATGGAGGAGATAAAGAGGCAGACAAGACTGATGGCCCTGGAACTGGAGGTCAAAGGTCTCATGAACGTGCAGTTCGCGCTAAAGGACGGAGAAATCTACATACTTGAGGTTAATCCCCGGGCCTCCCGCACCGTCCCCTTTGTCTCCAAGGCGACCGGCAGGCCGCTGGCCAAGCTGGCGGCGCGCGTCATGGCGGGCAAGACCCTCAGGGAACTGGGAATAGTGTCGGAGATCGAACCCGGGCACGTGTCTGTCAAGGAAGCGGTCTTCCCCTTTGTCAAGTTCCCTGGCGTGGATACCATCCTCGGCCCGGAGATGAAGTCCACCGGCGAGGTGATGGGGATCGACTGCGACTTCGCCAGGGCCTTCGCCAAGGCCCAACTTGCCGCGGGTGTAAAGCTTCCCATGTCCGGCGCCGTTTTCATAAGCGTCCGCGACAGCGACAAGAAACATATTGTCTCGCAGGCTAAAACACTGTATGATAACGGCTTCCAACTGGTAGCCACCAAGGGTACCGCGGCATACCTGGAGGAACGGGGAATCCCGGTCCGTGTGGTAAACAAGGTTACCGAAGGCCGGCCACATATCGTGGACGCCATCAAGAACAACGAAATCAGCATGGTGCTGAATACGACCCACGGGGCTCAGGCTGTGGCAGATTCCTTCTCCATCCGCAGAAGCGCCCTAGTGGGAAATATCGCCTATTTCACCACCACGGCCGGCGCCAAGGCGGCAGTTGACGGCATTCTCGCCATGCTCCGCTCCCAACTGGAGGCAAAACCTCTCCAGGAGTATCTGTAGAGGGTCCGCGACTCATGGCGGACATTATTATAATGAAAAAAGAAAGGGGCGGCCGATTCGGCTGCCCCTAACGTTTTAGGAGGCTTGCACCACAATGTCACAATCAGTACCCATGACCAAGGAAAGCTACGAAAACCTTCAGGATGAACTGAAGCGCCTCATCAGGGAGGAAAGGCCCAAGGTTATCCAGGACATAGCTGAGGCCCGCTCCCACGGCGATCTTTCCGAAAACGCGGAGTACGACGCTGCCAAGCATCGCCAGGGTTTCATCGAAGGAAAGATCCAGGAACTCAAGGACAAACTGGCGCGCGCATACGTGGTAGACCTGTCCAACATGACACCCGACAAGGTCGTGTTCGGCGCCACGGTTACCCTCTACGATACGACACTGGATGAAGAGGTGACCTACCGTATCGTCGGCGAAGACGAGGCGGATATCAAACTAGGCAAGATGTCCTGTTCGTCCCCGGTGGGAAAGGCGCTTATCGGCCACCGCCTGGACGATACAGTACGGGTGAAGGTACCTTCCGGATTGAAGGAGTATGAAATCATAGATATCAGCTACGCGACGTAGAGACGGCCCGGCGTAGCCGCCCTTGTCCGGGTAAACGCCGGACGACAGGCCGTATGCCCGCCTATCCGTCCGTACGGCGCCCGGTTTCCACGGTAATCGTCACATCAACGGCGCCGCCTCCCCCTGACGGGAGCGGCGTCTTCTTCGTCGTTTCCCCAACCTCTCCCAGCAGGGCAAGGAACTCTCCAAGCCTTCCCCGTTCCACACGCACCCGGGCGACCCCGCCTCTGTCCCCGACTTCCCATCGCACAGCCTCCCCTCCGCACAGGCCCGCAATCCTGCCGATCTCCCGGTAAGCACCACGAGCGTCATCAACCACAAGGAGCACGCGCATCTCTTCACGCAACGCCGGAGCGGCCGCTTTCGTCCGCATGGCAGGCACGGACGCGGCTTTCTCCTCTTTGCCATGGTCTTCGACTTCCCTGGACAGGTCCACCCCGCGTCTTTCCCGATACACGCGGGGCGAGGCATTTTCTTGTCCGGCAATGGGCGCGGGAGAGGGCGGAGGGGCGATGCGCGGCGTCTGCTCGTCCCGATCCGGCGCCTCTGGAAGAGCGGCGGCCGGCGCCGGGGAGCGTCCTTTCGGGGAGAGCGGCGCCCCTGTTTGTTTCTCCGGGACCTTCGCCTCCGGAACCGGCCGGGACAGCTCTTCCTCGCGTGGAGGAGGGGCCGAGGGCATAGTCCGTGCCGCCCCGTCCCTCATCTCCGCGACCGGTGGAACGGCAATCTTCATTTCAGGCGAGACGGTCCGGTACACCATGTAAACGGTGACGGAAAGAAATAGCAGGGCGGCCGCCTGGAGAGGGAACCGCCGGCGAAGGGTTAAAAACCGTCGCTTCAAGCCCTTTTCCCGCGCGGCCTCCTCTTGAATGCGCGCCATGACGCGCCTTGTCAGCCACGGAGGAGGCGTCTCCTCGCCCAGCTCCCGGATGTGTTCCACCGTTCGTCGCAACTCACGCAAGGCATTCCCGCACTCCGGGCAGGTCTTCAGGTGCTCTTCGATGAGAGACCTCTCGCCAGGGGTAACCTCCCCGTCCAGATATGCCGACAGCATTTCCCGTATCCCGGCATGGTCCATCATATATCTCCCAACACCCGCTTCAGGCATCCCCGGATTCCGTCCCTCGCCCGGGAAATCCGCGACTTGACCGTACCCGCGCCAAGACCGAGGATGGCGCCGATCTCGGCATAGGAGTATTCCTGAACATCCCGCAGCACAAGCGCCTCCCGGAATCCGGGCTCCAGACCGTTGATGCATCCCCGCACCCGCTCCCGGATCTCCTCCTTTTCCAGCATCTCCTGAACCGACGGGCCGTGGGAGGGTGGTTCGAAACAGCGGTTATCTTCGCAACCAGGAAAGGGCTCGTCCATGGAAAAAGCTTCCCTGGAAGAGCGTGTCCGGGTTTGCTGAAGCCGGTTGCGCGAAAGGTTGACGGCTATCCTGGTTAGCCACGTGGAAAACAGGGAATCGCCCCGGAATGTCCCCAGGGCCCGCCATGCCGCCACAAAGGCGTCCTGGGTCACCTCCGCCGCATCGTCATAATCCCCGAGGATGCGGCAGACGAGGGTGAACATCCTTGCCTGATGTCTTTCCACCAGCGACTCGAAGGCCGCCTGATCACCCTTGCGGGCGGCGCTTACCAGACAGGTGTCATCATCGACTATGTCGCCGCGCTTTTCCCTTATCATAGAAGACAGTCATCGGAAGGATTTTGTTCCCTCATGCCCCAATCTCCCGAGCGCCCGCTCTTTTCTCTCCGTAATATTCACGGTAGGCCTCGTAATCCCTCAGGGAATAGAGGACAAATATGACCTTTTCGGGGCAGTCATGCATCTCCAGGAAGCGCAAGGTCGTATCCAGGGCAATCCGGCAGGCCTCCAGGACCGGATACCCGTATGAGCCGCAGCTGATGGCCGGGAAAGAGATGGTTTTTGCCCCGTTCTCCGCGGCAAGGTCAAGGCAGCTTTCGTAACAGGAAGACAGGAGACGTGGAGAATCAGAACCGTCAATATTGTATACCGGACCCACCGCATGGATAACGTGGCGAGCAGGTAGGTTGTAGGCGCCGGTAATCCTCGCCTCGCCGGCCGGGCACCAGCCTATTTTCCGGCATTCTTCCAGCAGGCCTGACCCGGCGGCCCAATGGATCATGCCGTCCACCCCTCCACCTCCCAGAAGGGTGCTGTTGGCGGCGTTAACCACGGCGTCCACTTCCACCAGGGTGATGTCGCCCATCCTGATGACAATCCTGTCAAGGACATCCGGCTTCATAATATCCTCATCCCGCATTCTAAAGGCGCATCACTAGCGACGTTATCCATCTGTTCCGATACCGGTATTCTTGTCAGGAAAGGACCTTCCACGCAAGCAAAATCTTGCGATGGTCTTTTGCCGTTCAATAGTGTTAATATGCTCATTATTCGTAACTACTGGACTTTAGAGTTACATCACACCCTTACCACCGCTGAGGTGGTTCGTGGAGCA
>CAZFCG010000011.1:0-4341 GCA_964517595.1 uncultured Geobacter sp.
CGGCCCGAATCTGAGCGTAAAACCTGGTATATCAGCTTCTTCCGAGTCCCTTACCATTTTCCATCCAGAATAGCACCGTTTGGCGAAAGCTCTTGCACGAAGGGACATCCCCGGTATATTTTCAAGGTCTGAATAAGGAGCTGCTGCAAGCGGAAAGGCGGAACGGTGAAAATTGATACTCCATTCATAAAGCTGGACGGTTTTCTGAAGGCGGAAAACCTGGCGGCATCGGGCGGGGAGGCGAAACTGCTCATCATTGAAGGGATGGTAAAGGTAAATGGTGAAATCGAGACACGGCGGGGGAGAAAACTCTATCCCGGCGATCACGTGGAACTTGACGGAAGGATGTTTGAAGTGGAGTAAACCGGGAAGGCTTCAGAACCGCTGGACCATTGACCCTAAAACCGGCAGTTGGAGGTATCCGTAGAGAGCGACTCTGTCGTATTTCGTTGCTGCTCTTAGCGAAATGAATACCAGGGAGGTAATATCCATGGATGCAAAGGCAAGGAAAGTGTCCCATTCGAGTGTCGTTCTGGCCCAGATCATGCTGCCCGCGGACACCAATCCGGCAGGCAACGTGCATGGCGGCACCATCATGAAGCTCATCGATAACGCGGCGCTGGTCGTGGCTTCCCGGCACACCGGCAAGAACTGCGTCACGGCCTCCATCGACCGGCTGGATTTTCACTGCCCGGTGTTTCTGGGAAACCTGGTGACTCTCAAGGCCGGCATGAACCGCGCCGGCAGGACTTCCATGGAAATAGGGGTGCGGGTGGAGGCGGAAGATCTGTTGACGGGCGAGGTGCGCCATACGGCTTCCGCCTACCTGACATTCGTCGCCCTGGACCCGGACGGCCGCCCGATCCGGATTCCGGAACTGATTGCCGAAACAGACGAAGACAGAAGACGTTTTGCCGACGCGGAAAAACGGTATCAGGCCCGAAAGGAAGCAAAAAAGGGTTCCGCCGGGTAAGACGTCATGAAAGCGGCGGCGCGCCGCCGCTTCCCTCATTGTTTAAGGAGCAACGCGCCATAGACCTTTTCCAGCTCTTCCCCCCTGGCCTCCCAGGAGTGACGGCGAACCGCCCGCTCCCGCCCCTTTACCGCCAGTTCCCGCCGCATGACCGGGTCCGTTGCCAGCATGACCAGTTTGTCCGCGTAATCGGAGGAATCAGCGAATGCAGCATACACGCCCGCATCTCCCAGTATTTCCCTGTTCACCGGGGTATCAAAGGCAAGGGTCGGCAGACCGCAGGCCATGTAGTTGAAGATCTTGCCGTTGGCCTCAGCCAGTGAGATCTTGGGAGACAGGGCCACGTCTCCCGCGGAAAGACGTCGTGCGGCTTCCCGGTAGTCGATCCTTCCGGTGAAGGTAATCCGGTCGTCAAGACCAGACTCCCGGGCCTTGCGCCGGTAACCCTCTTCGGGAAAGCCCATCACCAGGAAATGGAGCGGGACCCCCCTCTCCTTCACGCGCCTCACCACCTCCAGGAGGATATCCATACCCTGGTAGCGGTTCATCACCCCCAGAAAAATAGCCACCGGAACGTCCGGCGGAAGGCCCATCTTCGCCCGCGCATCCTCACTGGGGCAGGGGCGAAATTCATCGGCGTTCACTCCGTCCATAAGCGCGGTCACCCTGCCCCCGGGCACGCCCCAATCCTCACGCAACTCCCGCGCGGCCGGGCCGGAACTTGTGATGATGTGATCCGCCCCTCTGTTGACAACCCCCTCGAGACAACGGAACAGACGATACAGCATGCCGCCCTTGCGGATAAACCCGTGGTCCGCCATCTCGGTGGTCATGCTCCCTTGGCAGTCGAACAGCAGGGGAATACCCAGAAGCCTCTTCAGGAAGAAGCCGAGAAAGGCCCCTTCATGGAGGTGGGCGTGGATGAGATGGGGCCTGAAATCCCGGGCAACGGAGGCGGACTTGAAAAAAAGAAGGATGTCCAGATAGGGTTTGTGCCAGGAAGGACCGGCGGAAAGTTTGCGGTACCAGGGGATGCCGGGTATGCGGCAGGAAGGGATATCCGGCAGGTCCCTTCCGATGTGGTATGTGGCGACCCTCACGTCGTGCCCCCTGCGCAGCAGGGTCCGGGCCTCCTCGAGGATGCGCACGTGACACCCCCGGTCGGCAAAGAAGGGGGTGGGAGCGATCATCAGGATGCGGAGCTTCCCCTCAGCCAAGGTTTATCTTTTCCTTGACGACGTAGATGGGCTTTCCCTGGGCCTCGTAGTAGGTGCGCGCGTTGAGTTCTCCCAGCAGGCCGAGAACGATGAACTGCACCCCCATGAACAGGAGCAGCGCGGTCAGGAGGAGCAGGGGATTGCGGTTCATGCTGGTGTGCTGGAAGATCTTCATGTAGATGGTCATGCCACCGCTCAGGAAGGAGGCCAGCAGGGTGTAGACGCCCAGCCTGCCGAAAAGCTGTATGGGACGGGTGGAGTAGTTGAGAAGAAACTTCACCGTCAGCAGGTCCAGGATGACCCTTAGGGTGCGGAATATGCCGTATTTGCTCTTTCCGTGGCGCCGCGGCCGGTGGTTTACGGCTATCTCCGTGACCCTCGCCCCCACCTGGGAGACAAGGGCGGGCACGAAGCGATGCATCTCGCCGTAGAGGTTTATCCCGTCCAGCACCTCGCGGCGGTAGGCCTTCAGGGTGCATCCGTAGTCATGGAGACGGATGCCGGTCATGCCGGAGATGAAGTGGTTGGCCAGCAGGGAGGGAAGTATCCGGTTCAGAAAGGCGTCTTTCCGGTCCCTGCGCCAACCGGAAACCACGTCGAATCCCTCGTCGATCTTCGCCATCAGCCTGGGGATATCCGATGGATCGTTCTGCAGGTCACCGTCCATGGGAATGACGACCTTCCCCGAAGCCGCATCGAATCCGGCGGCCATGGCCGCGGTCTGACCGAAGTTGCGCCGGAACCGGATCACCTTCACACGCTCGTCGTTACCGGCAATCTCCCTCAAAAGACGGTACGAACCGTCCGTAGAACCGTCATCCACCATGATGAGCTCAAAATCCAGTCCGCTTTCGCCCAGGGCGGCCATCACCTCGCGGTGAATGCCCTGGACATTCTCCTCTTCATTGTATACCGGGACTACTACACTCAGGTCCACGCATGCCACCTTTCATAAAACCATATCAGGCAAAATCCTTGACCCTCTTCACCTCAACCCCGCCGGAAGCATGGGTCCGCCTGGCGAAACCTGAGGAGAGCAGTCCCCAGATAACCCCCGCGCCGTAACATATATGAAGTACGGGAAAGACAATGGGAAGAAGGAGGGCCGGCGCCGCCTTTCCCCTGCCGATCCCGGCTGAACACGAGAAGAGGAACGCCATCCCTAGGTAGCACAAAAGGGGGATATAGTAAACAGGCTTGTCCAGGAAGGGCAATGCCGTCAGATAGAGAAGGAAGAGGGATGGGACAAGGTTCGCGACGCCGCAGCCCCCTCCCAGCAGCATCTGCTGGGCGCGCCCCCGTCCGTAACCGAAAAGCTGCCTCGTAAAAGCCTTAAAGGAGGCCCGCTGGCTGCGCAGGACCGCCAGCCCGGGGTCATGGATCAGTGTCAACCCTTTCCTCTTCAACCTCACCAGAAGCTCATTCTCTTCGTTGGGATAAAGCCTCCGGTCAAAACCGCCCGCCTCCCGGAAGACCTTCGCGGAAATACTCAGATTGCAGAGGATCAGTTCATGATCCCCGGTCTCCCGAACACTCCCGTATCGGCGGTAGCGGTTGCGCACCCCTCCGCCGCCGAAGGGAGAAGCAAGGGCCAGGCCGAATGCCCGCTGCAAAAGGGTATCGCCGGGAGGGGTCAGGGAGGGACCTCCGACAACGGCCGGGGAATAAGCCGCATAGCAGGAGGCGGCTAGTCGCAGAAATTCAGGCGCTACAAGGGAATCGTCGTCCAGGAAATACAGGTATTCACCCCGGGACTGTTGAGCGGCAAGATTTCGCTGAAGGCTGGGGCGCGTCCCTTCCGCAACCAGCACCTCGAAGGATTCCGTGGGATAATCTATCTGCATCAACGGCTCAAGGGCGCGCACCGCCCCCCCCGGCTTGACTGGAATAATAATGCTGAAAGTCGGGCATGACATCGGTATCGGTTTTCCTCATTTCTACCTGTTCAACCGTACCTGGTACCTTGCAACACTTATATTATCGACGCAAAAAATAATCCCCTCTCCCCTGGTGGGAGAGGGTCAGGGAGAGGGGGTAAGCTGCCGAAATATCGCATGACACCCCTTTTCACCAGCCGCCCCTTCCCGTCGAGGGAGCGGTAGATTTGCGAATCTATTGATATTACAAGGCGCTAGTACTCTGTAACGTTTA
>CAZFCG010000011.1:4351-58239 GCA_964517595.1 uncultured Geobacter sp.
ACCCCTCCAAACCTCCCCTTCTCAGGGGAAGCTCAAAGGCTTCCCCTGAGAAGGGGGGACTGAGGGGATTGGTTTTAAATGTTACATGGTACTAGTTGAAACAGGATCTTCTTTCTCCAGGGCGAGGCGCACAGCCATGGACAGTCCGCGGGAAGTAAAAGGCTTCTGGATGAAGTTCACACCATCGTCCAGCACTCCCCTGTGAGCTATAACGTCCGCAGTGTAACCCGACATGAAGAGGCAGGCAAGGTCCGGGTAGAGGGAAAGGAGAATTTTTGCCAGTTCACGACCGTTCATCTCCGGCATTATTACGTCTGTCAGCAACAGGTCAATCATCCCCCGCCGCTCCTCCGCCAGACGGATGGCATCGGCGGGAGTCAGTGCGGCCAGCACGGAATACCCCAGGCTCTCCAGCATGACCCTGCCGATCTCCAGGATAGCCGCTTCGTCCTCCACTAGCAGTATCGTCTCATGGCCGCGTTTCAACGGTTCCGGGACCGCGCCCCCGCATTCGACCGATGCGGCCTCGTGCCGGGGAAGGAAAATCCTGAAGGTCGCGCCCAGACCCGGCTCGCTGTATACCTTGATAAAACCGTTGTTCTGCTTCACGATACCGTATACCGTAGCCAGCCCGAGACCGGTCCCTTCCCCCACCCCCTTGGTCGTAAAGAACGGGTCGAAGATTTTTTCCATGGTATCCCTGTCCATGCCGCCGCCGTCGTCACTCACCGCCAGCATCACGAACTCGCCCGGTAAAAACTCGGAGTCAACTGCTCGGTATTCCTCGTCAAAAATGACATTTGAGGTCTCGATCATGATCTTCCCCACACCGGAAATGGCGTCTCTGGCATTTACACAGAGATTGGTCAGTATCTGATCAAGCTGGGACGGGTCCATCTTCACCGTCCAGACACCTTCTCCGGAATGCCAGACCAGCCGGATATCCTCGCCAATCAGGCGCTCCAGCATAACGAGCATCCCTTCCACTGTCTCGTTCAGGTTGAGAGTCCTGGGCAAGATGGTCTGTTTGCGGGCAAAGGCCAGGAGCTGCCGCGTCAGGTCCGCGGAGCGCTCAGTGGCCTTCAGAATGGCGCTCAGGTGGGAATGTAGGGGATGGGTATGGTCCAGCTTCATCAGCGCCAGTTCCGCGTGTCCGAGAATTACCCCCAGCATGTTGTTGAAATCATGGGCCACCCCGCCCGCCAGCCGCCCCACCGACTCCATCTTCCTCGCCTGGTCCAACTGGGCCCTCAGTCTCTCCTGCTCCTCTTCGGCCCGTTTGCGCTCGATTATTTCCCATGTCAGGTCAGCCAGATGGGAGACGATCTCCACGTCACGGTCCAGGTACTCCGATGGCTTGTTCCCCACGCCGAGGACTGCCTTCACCGCTCCATCACGCACGATGGGAACCGCCAGATGGCGGATAAAATCCACGCGCGCTTCCGGCGCCTCTTCTTTTCCGGGCGCCTGCCGGCGATCGTTCCTAACTTCCGCCTTTCCACTTCTGACGGCATCCTCCCACATGTCCTGCCGCCCGATGGAATATCCCGTTTCCAGGCCGCCGGCGCCGCGTGCCCCCTTAATGAAAGAAGACGACCCCTGGCGGAAGAAAAGGGTCCGCTGATCCGGACCGGCGAAATGATAAAAACCAGCCGGACTATCCACCATTCCGCCGATAAGGTCCAGCGCCCTGGCCAGGAAATCGTCCAGTGAATGAGTGACCTGATATTCCAGAAGTTCAAGTCGGACCGACTGAAGGCGCTGGGCGTTTCGCTCACCGGTCCTGTCTCGGAAAGCCAGGACCACTCCGGACACCTCCCCTTGATCATCTCGTATGGGAGCTGAGGAAACGGCTATGGGAACCTCCCTGCCCTCCCTCGTGATGAGGAGGCCGTTACCGTCATATCCGGCCGACGCCTTCTCCTTTGCCGTTCCGTTGAGAGGGTGATTCGTTTCAGCTCTCGTCTCGGCGCCCGCAATCCTGAACACCTCCGAAAGCGTCTTTCCCTCCGCCTCTTCGGACGACCAGCCGGTCATCTCCTCGGCCACCGGATTCATCAGTTCAACCCTGTCATCTCTGTCTGTGGAAATAACCGCGTCCGCGATGGCCCTCAGGATGATGGCATGTCGCTCAATCGTTGCGTTCAGATGGGCCTCGGCCAGGTACAAGGCCTGGAAACGGGCCTTTCTGTCGCGTTGCCAATAGGCGTGCCCGAGCGCCGCCAGAAACCCCGCCAGCAAGAGAAACAGGACAAGGAAGAGAAGCGAACGATGGTTCCATTCCTCGTAGACCTCTTTCGCGTCTATCTCCGCCAGCAGGTACCACGAAGATCCGGGGACCCTCATAACGGCGGACATGACGTCAACGCCCCGGTAGTCCCTTGCCCGGAACACGCCCTGGCCGCCGGTTACTGCCTTTGCAGCGGACACATCGCTCCGGCTCAGGGGTATCCTCAATTTCAGGGCGGTATCCTTTCCGTGTCGCACGTCATTGAGAAACAGGGCATCCGAGCCTTCACGCATGAGCAGATAGGTCTCGGCGGATCTGCTCAACGTCGGCCAGGACCTCAGAAGCGGATAGAGGAACCTTCTGGCGTCGTTGACCAGTACCACGACTCCGATGGGAACGCGGTTGACGCCGGAAAAGACTGGGGCAAGGACGCTGACATGGGGCTGCGAGTGGTGAACCCCGGAATGGAGTTCCGTGATAACCGGCCTGCCGGAGCGCAGGGCCTCCGCCATGGCGATTTCGTAGTCGCTGTACACCCCTCCTTTTCCACCATTGAGACTCAGACGGACCCGGCCATCCATATCCATCAGCACGATCTCGTTCAGATCGTTATTTCTCTGGTAAAAGGTCAAGAGTGTGGTGAGGCGCCCGGCAAGGTCATCTTTCCGACCGGCGACGATCATTTCCAGTGCATGGACAAAGGGCGGATATTCCGCCAGCAGGGCGGCGTCTTCGATCTGATCCTCACGCCAGGCCGAGATCTGATCCACCTTCAGCCTGGCGACAGTGGAGAGCTCACTCTCGGCGGACCGGCTGAATTGACGCCACTGGGAAAGATAGAACCCCGCTCCGGCGGCCGCCAGGCCGAGAAAAACCAGAAAAATAACCGCGATTATCCTGCGGGGAGACGAAAGACTGGACAGCCCGTCCACATCCAGGATCTCATTCTTCCGTCTGTTGCGGTCTTCAGAAGGTCGTCTCGGTGTATTCATTGGCTCCCCCCATGGCGCCAATCCGGCGCCATATTCAGACAAAGACCAGCATGATGCCCACAAAAATGAAGGATAAGCCGGAAATCACCAGCAGGTATCCGGCCAGCCATGCCATACCGGCACGATTAAAGCGGAAGCCCCCGATACCGTCGTAGTCTGCTTCAGAGCGAACCGAGCGGACCAGGCGCAGACCCGACAGAAACAGCGCGACCCCTGTTACCAGCAAAATAATCCCAACGCCGGAACTGCTCGATGGTCCTTCCATTCAGAAGCCTTTCACAACAGGTAGCCTCCGTAAAACCGCGCCTGCTATCTTCCAGGGAAAACCTGTTTTAAATGCACGGTCCCTTACGGCCCATGCTTGGGGAAAGAAGCCATTATGGAATAGAGTATATCAGCAAATTCAATTACGGCAGACGGGCGGGAGATTCGGCGGAGCAGCCGGGACTATTATCAAGGGAAAAAAGATGCTACGGTGAAAAACCTCGCGATACAGGTATAATCGATCCGGAACAGCAGGAGACAACAGCGTGCGAATCAGGATAAAAGTTATTACCTTTTGGGCTATTCTGGCCGTATTCGCGGCCATCATTCTTCTCAAGGCCAGGCATGAGAGGGGAGAGCACATGGATACCAATCAGGCGCCGGTTGCCGGGCGCATGACCCTGAACCTGCCCCGGCCCGAAACCGAAAGCACAACCTCAATTGAAAAGGCGTTGCATAAGAGGCGTTCACAAAGGGAATACGGAAAGGACACTTTGTCCACAAGGGAGGTATCCCGGCTTCTGTGGGCCGCCCAGGGAGCGACCCACGGTGAAGGAATGAGGACGGCGCCATCGGCCGGAGCGCTCTACCCGCTGGAAACATATCTCGTTGCCGGCAATATCCATGGACTTGCCGCCGGGGTGTACCGTTATCTACCGCAGAGGCACGGACTGGCCCTGATTGTATCGGGAGACGTGCGCAGACGCCTGCGAGAGGCATCCATTCACCAGGACGCCGTAAACAGCGCCCCCGCATGCATCGTATTCAGCGCGGTGTATGGCCGTTCAACGGCGAAATACGGGGAGAGGGGAATCCGCTATACCCACATCGAAGCGGGAACGGCCGCGCAGAATGTCGCTCTCCAGGCGGTTTCCCTGCATCTGGGCACCTTTGTCATCGGCGCATTCCGGGATGATGATGTAAAAAAGGTGTTGTCGCTGTCCGAGACCGAGGAACCGTTGATCATCATGCCGGTAGGAAAGGAACGGACGAAATTCTGAATTGTCCGGACCTCCTTTGGATAAAACAGAGAAGCTCCTTCGTAACCTCATCCTTTTTCTACAGCGAGGTTTCAACGGCTCAAGCGGTTACGGATATCCTTCACACGGGCATTTTCCATAATGCGCATGAAGCGGGGATTCCGGGTCAACGCCGAAATATCACCGGAAGCGACCGCATCCAGAACCGATTGGTCGCTCAGAAGCGCCTGCATTTCCGGGTCGTCCGCAAGGGCCTGGATTTGCGCTATTATCTCCGCGTCGCCAAGCATCCTTTCCTGGAGGACCTGAACCTGGGCCGCCTCTTCGGCGGTCAGACACCGCGACCCATCATCCGCGACGACAACGCCCGGACAAAGGCAAGCGCACAGACACAGCACCGAACCGGTCAAAAACGCCGGAATAGATTTCATCATAATTTCCATCCTTTCCCGAGGCTCTCTGAGGCGCCTCTCCCATCTTTCGTTCACATTCGGTTCATGGCGTGCAGGTTCCCACGAACCACTTGTTTTCTTCATTGTTTTTCCTCGTCTTGAGGAGGAAATGCGGAGACCTTTATTTTTTTCTTCCACTTTATGAACAGCCACCCGACAGGTACCAAGACAGCAAGCCAAGGCAGTACAGCCGCCGCAAAGACAATGAGGGCGTGAAGCGAGTCGGCGACCACTTCCGCAGACCTGCCAAAGGCTTCCTTGATGGTATTCCAGAAGCGGTGTCCCGAAGGAAAGGCACCGACCGGTTCATGCAGGGTTATCTCGATGGTCACCATGGCGGTGAGGATGTCCCAGTTTTTCTTTTTCGCCTCAAGAGACTCGATGTCGCCCCTGACCCGCGTCAACTCCTTTTCCACTGTCAGCACATCGCCGAGCTTGCCCGCCCTGTTGTATAATCCGAGAATGCGGGCTTCGGATGAACGGGCGTTCTTCAGGCGGGCCTCCAGGTCAACGTATTCTTCGGTGATGTCTTCGGCGGTGGAACTCTCGCTCTCCACGCGCCCCATGGCACGAACGGACTTCATGACACCGTTTGCCCTGCCGGACGGGATCCGCATGTCGACACGGCCCGACACAACACCGCTGTCTCCTCCGGAGCGCGTGCTGTTGAAGACATAGCCACCACTGGATTCCGCCAGCCCCCGCAACGTCTCCAGGGAAGCCTCTACACTCCTCACCTCAATAACCAGCGTGTGGTTCAGGATTATCTTGCGCATGTTCGCGGAAGAAGCCCTGACGGTTTGCGCCGATTCTCCAGAACCGGCGGCGGACTCAGCAGATACAGGCGCCGGAGTGGAAGCCGGCGCCTCCTCCTTTTTCTTGCAGGAAACCAGGCCAACGTAGAGGATCGCCGGGACAAGAACAAAGCAGATTCTGCGAAAAAAGTGACACGTGACGCGCATGGTGACTCTCCTTCCTTAATAAATGCCGAGCCTCCAGCAAAAGAGCGGAAACCACACAACCGAAGACATTATTAGATGGCCCTTATTACTATTTCCATACGTGTACTGTCAATGAATTAAACCCATATTCGGCAGTTGGAGTAATCCTTCGTTCACTCCGGATGTCCTTCTTCTGCTGCTCCAGGCTCATTTCGCTACAGCCGATGAAATCACCCTGCGGGTTCGGACAACTCCAACTGCCGTTTTCAGGTTAAATCATCACCCATTTCCCGGATTTGACGAATGGGTCTCTTCTGTTAGATATATGTTATGCGCTGAAGCCGCCTTTGCGGCGCTTCCGTATTCATAATTTCACAAGCGACCGGGGAGGTCCCATGTTTTTAAGAACAGTTGCCGTAGCCTTTGTCCTGTCTTGCGCTGCGTCCGCTCATGCAGATTCTTTCCGCTGCCCCAACGGCAGTCTCGTATCAACCGGAGACAGCATCTCGGAAGTATCTCTGAAGTGCGATCCGCCGACATCGGTCGTTCGGCGCGACGAGCCGATTGAAACCACCAGGGGAAAAACAGCCTACGTTGAAGTCCAGGAATGGACCTACAACCAGGGTCCTAACCGTTTCGTCTATTTTCTGGTCTTTCGCGGAGGACGGCTTTCTGAGGTGAGGAGCGGAGATTACGGCAAATAATTCTCCGTACGATGGAGAAACAAGACGCCTTCACCCGCTCCACCTGTTTCCATCCGGCCTACCTGGTCAACTGCCGGTACTTGATACGGTGGGGCTGGTCCGCCGCCGCGCCCAGCCGCGCCCGGCGGTCCTCTTCGTATTCTGACCAGTTTCCCTCGAACCATACTGTCTTACTGTCCCCCTCGAACGCAAGGATATGGGTAGCAATGCGGTCCAGAAACCAGCGGTCATGGCTGATCACCACGGCGCAGCCGGCAAAGTTTTCCAGGGCCTCCTCCAGGGCGCGCATGGTGTTTACGTCCAGGTCGTTGGTGGGTTCGTCCAGCAGCAGCACGTTGGCGCCTTCCTTGAGCATGCGGGCCAGGTGGACGCGGTTTCGCTCTCCACCGGACAGCATGCCGACTTTTTTCTGCTGATCCGCGCCCGAGAAGTTGAAGCGGGCCGTGTACGCCCGGGAATTGACCTGCTGCCGGCCCAGTTGGAGGGTGTCCTGGCCGTCGGAGATCACCTCCCATATGCTCTTTTCCGGATCGAGCGCGTCACGGCTCTGGTCCACATAGGCCAGCTTCACTGTATCACCGACACGGATAACGCCGCTGTCGGGTGTTTCCTGGCCGGTTATCATGCGGAACAGGGTGGTCTTGCCGGCGCCGTTGGGACCGATGACGCCCACGATGCCGCCGGGCGGCAAGGTGAAGGACATATCCTCCACCAGCAATCGCTCCCTATACCCCTTGCTCACGCCTTCCGCCTCCACCACTACCTTTCCCAGACGCGGTCCGGGAGGGATAAATATCTCCAGGTCCTTTGCCTTCTTTTCACCCTCCTGCCCCAACAGCTCCTCATAGGAGGTAATGCGCGCTCTGCCCTTGGCGTGTCGTCCCTTGGGCGACATGCGGATCCATTCCAGCTCCCGCTGCAGGGTCTTTCGGCGCTCGCTCTCCGACTTTTCCTCCCGCCGCAGCCGCTCTTCCTTCTGCTCCAGCCACGAGGAGTAGTTTCCCTTCCACGGTATCCCCTCGCCCCGGTCCAGCTCCAGGATCCACCCGGCCACGTTATCCAGGAAGTAGCGGTCGTGGGTCACTGCGATGACGGTGCCGGGATATCTCTGAAGGTGATGCTCCAGCCAGGCCACAGACTCGGCGTCCAGGTGGTTGGTGGGCTCGTCCAGAAGGAGGATGTCCGGCTGCTGGAGGAGGAGGCGACACAGGGCAACCCGGCGCTTTTCGCCTCCGGAAAGAGTTTCCGTGTTTGTCTCCGGCGGTGGACAGCGCAGGGCGTCCATTGCCATCTCCAGGCGCGAATCCAGGTCCCAGGCGTCCTGGGCGTCCAGCTTTTCCTGGACCTCAGCCTGGCGCTCGCACAATTCCGCCATCTCCTCATCGGACATGGGTTCGGCGAAACGCTCATTGATGCGATTGAACTCGTTCATCATGTCCACCGTCCCCTGCACCCCCTCTTCCACGACCTCCCGTACCGTCTTTCCCGTATCCAGACGGGGTTCCTGCTCCAGGAACCCTACCGTCATGCCCGCCGAGAGAATGGTCTTGCCGGAAAAGTCCTTGTCCACACCGGCAAGGATGCGCAAGAGGGAGCTCTTGCCTGAGCCGTTCAGTCCCAGCACACCTATCTTGGCCCCATGGAAATAGGACAGGGAAATATCCTTCAGAACCTGCCTCTTGTCGTAGAACTTGCTTACTCCCATCATCGTGTAGATGACCTTCTTGTCGTCGCTCATTACCTTTCTCACCCCTCCATTTCGGCCGACCGGACCGCAAGGCCCCCCGCCTGATTGACTGCATCTTCTTTTGCTGTTATGTATAGGAAAAAATTCCAGAGGAAATTCCAATGCAATTCCCCCACATCGACCCTGTCTTTCTCCGTATCGGCCCTCTTCAGTTCCGCTGGTACGGACTCATGTATATCATCGGTTTTGCGGCGGCTTATTTCATCGCCAGATCCGACGTTAAAAGAAAGCGTCTTCCCCTCACCATGGACGACATCTCCGACCTCATCTTCTTTCTGGCTGTGGGGCTGATCATCGGGGCGAGGCTGGGCTACGCATTCTTTTACAACTTTTCCTTCTATTTTGCCAACCCCCTCAAGATCCTGGCGGTGTGGGAAGGCGGAATGTCCTTCCACGGCGGGTTCATCGGAACGGTGATTGCCGCCTGGTGGTTCGGAAAAAAGAAAAAGATCGGCTTCTTTCAGGTCGCCGATCTCATAACGCCCGCCGCTCCCATCGGACTGGGCCTGGGCCGGGTGGGCAATTTCATCAACGGCGAGCTTTACGGACGAGTCACCGATGTCCCCTGGGGCATCGTCTTCCCCTCCGCCGGTCCCATGCCCCGACACCCGTCCCAACTCTATGAGGCCATCCTCGAGGGGCCGGTCCTGTTCTTCTTCCTCTGGCTGGCGCGCCGTTCCAAAGCGCCCGCCGGGATAGTGCTCTGGACCTTTACCGCCATGTACGGACTGTTCCGCACCTTCGTGGAGTTCTTCCGGGAACCGGACCAGCAAGTGGGCTATATTCTGGGCTTCCTGACCGAGGGACAGATGCTGAGCATCCCCCTCATCCTGCTGGGCACAATCATGATTTTCATCTGGCTCCGGAAAAAACCAGCGGCCGACGGCCGCTCATAACTTCTTCCACATCTCCAGGACGTTGTAACCCTCGCATTTACGGTATACGACCCCATCCATCAGACATCTAATGATAAATATGCCTCGACCGTGCTCATCTTCCCCCGTTAAGTCGGGTTCCAAAACCGATTCCAGGTCGAACCCCCGTCCCCAGTCGTATACGCGGATCCGCAATTCACCGTCCGATACGCAAAGATGAATCTGAACCGTCTGTTCCGGGTCGTCGCCATGGGCATGCAGGATGGCGTTGGACATGGCCTCTGTAAGGACCACGTTCAACTGCCGGGCGAAGATTTCCTTCCCCTGTCGGCACTCGTCCAGTTCACCGGCGAGCGCCTCGGCAATCCTCCCTACAAGCCGCAGGTATCGTGTCCTGTTCGGCACCCTTACATCCAGTTCAATGCTGTCGATTCCCATGACGGTTTCACCCCGGAAGGGACAACGGAAACATCCCTCGCCCCTGCAAGGCGGTTTTACGGCTCACGCAAGGCGGCAAGGGCCTGGTCCCGCTCTTCATAGATATCGAACACCCGGTGCAACCTGGTCAATTCGAACATGGACCTGACCTGCTCCTGAAGTCCGGAAAGAGCCATACGGCCCTTGTGGGCCACGGAATTCTTGAACCCCGAAACCAGCACTCCCAGTCCGGAACTGTCGATGAAGCGCACCTTCCCCATATCCACGAGGATATTCTTCGCGCCGCCTTCGAAGGCGTTTTTCAGCGCGTCTTTCAGCGTATCCGCATTATGGGCGTCCAGCCTCTCGCTCTCGGGTATAAGAATTGTAACCCCGTAAAACCCCGTTAAGCTGATCTTCATGACATCGGATCTCCTTTCAGGATTAATCAACCTTCATCACCACCAGCGAAATATCATCCTGAAACGACTCGGTCCCGGAAAAGGCGCGCAACTCCTCAAGAACACCGTCGATAACCACCTCGGGTGGAGCGCCGCGACGTTCCTGTACAACACGGCACAGCCGCTCACTGCCGAAGAGCTCGCCCGACACGTCACGGGTCTCGGTTATGCCGTCCGTGTAAAGAACCATCATATCACCCTCCAGAAGCCGGATGCTCTTTTCCTCGAAGGCAACACCCTTTTTCACCCCCAGGATCATCCCCTCGGCATCCAGATCCATGCACCCTTCTCGGCCGCAACGGATCAGAAGGGGAGGGTTGTGACCTCCGTTTGCATATGAAAGGAGGCGGGTGTCGGTGCAATACTTTGCGTAAAACATGCTGAGAAAGAGTTCCGTCCTCGTGAGGTCGTCAAAGAGCAGCTCATTGAGCAGCGTGAGAGCGGCGCCGGCCTCGCCGGAACGATAGGCGTGCGCCCGAAGCACGCTTCGTGTCTCCACCATGATAAGAGCGGCGCCCAGGTCATGGCCGGAAACGTCCGCAATCACAAGGTCGAGAGTAGATTCGTCCCAGCGAAAGAAATCGTAGTAGTCCCCCCCCACCAGATGGGCGGGAATAGAGCGGCATGCCACGCGGGCGCCCAAAAGGCCGCATGGCACCTCCGGCAGCAAAGAAAGCTGTATTCGCCGTGCCGTTTCCAGTTCACGCAATGGCGATTTCAAGTCATTATCCGGAAACGTCGGGCCTGAATCTCCACCCATGATCTCTCCAGTTCTTCGGCCGGGCCAGTGCGTAGCGAAGACACGGCGGCCCCTTCTTGCGTGATGGAAGACAGCAAAGAATCACCATGTTAATCATTTGACGGAACTACCTATTTGTGGTAGTTTTTTCAACACCTAACAAGAATCTGGAGACTGTTTATCATTCATTGTACAGAATTATTTCGAAATACCCAGTCCCTTCCTCTCGCCTTAACGGAGACAGATGCGGATAAGGTTCTCATTCCTGTATTTTTCCGAAAATCGATATTAGAAATAACCCTAACCGAACCAGACTGCGTCGAGGAGAAACCGGAACTTATCGCCATATCCTCCTTCCAGTCTGGTTTTTTCCGCCGGATTACCCCGATGAATATTTTTCCCTTTATCATCGTCCTCATTCTGTTGATGCTTCCATCCCGAGGCCACGGCGTCGCCGCGAGTGCTGGGGACATCTCGGGTCCCACCAGCAAAATGATTGAGACGAAAAAGGCGTCGCGCGGACTGTATATTTACTCCCTGTCACGCATCCGCATACTGGAAGGTGACGCGGAGGGCGCCATGATCCTATTGAAGGAGGCGTTGAGCGAAGACCCCCGTTCGCCTTTCCTTCACAAAAAAGTGGCCGAGGCGTCCCTGAAGCTGAACAGGCCCCAGGAAGCAATCGACGCCTGCGAAACAGCCCTCGGTTTCGACCCTCAATACCGCCCCGCCCATATGCTGCTAGGCATGATCCAGGCCGCCATGGGAAGGAACAAGGAAGCAATCCCCCATTTTAGAAAGGCGATGGAGCTGGACCCTTCCAGGGAAGACGCCTACATCAACCTCGCGGTTTCCAGCCTGAAGGTATACGAGTATGAAGACGCGGTCAAGACGCTGAAAAAGCTTTTGCAGGTCTCACCCGAATCGACGGTGGGATATTACTACCTGGGCAAGGCCTATGACCGGATGAAACTCAACCGGGAAGCCGCGGTCTACTATCGAAAGGCCCTGGAGCTCAAACCCGATTTCGAACAGGCAATGATCGATCTCGCGCTATCCCTTGAAAAAGAAGGCCTTTTTGAGGAAGCGGGAAAAATCTACAGCGAGGTTCTCGCCACCAATCCCTCCAACTTCAACGTCATACAGCATCTGGTTCAGCTGTATATCCAGCAGGAAAGGCTCGAAGAAGCCCTGGCCCTGTTGAAGACCATCCCCGTCCAGGGAATGGAAGGCAGGGAAATTCGCCGCAAGATGGGTCTCATCTATCTTGAACTGGAGCGATACGACGAAGCCATCCAGGAGTTCTCCTATCTCCTTTCCCAGGACCCCAAATCGGACGACATCCGGCTCTACCTGGCGACCGCCTATGGAGAGAAAAAGGACTATGACCGGGCCATAAGCGAATATTCCCTTATTCCCGGAAATTCACCCGTCTACTTCGAGGCGCGGGGACAGATCGCCTTCCTGCACAAGGAAAAGGGGCAACCGGAAAAAGCCATCTCCATCATGAAAGAGGCCATAGCGGAACAACCGGACAGGCCCGAGCTGCACCTTTACCTCTCCGGCATCTACGAGTCCCTTGACCGCAACGCTGAAGCCCTGAAAATCCTTACCGACGTAGAGCGGAAATTCAGTGCCAACACGGCAATCCAGTTCCGCATCGCCGTACTTTTCGACAAGACCGGAGACAGGGATGCGAGCATCGCGCGCCTGAAAAAGGTCATCGCCATGGCGCCCAACGACGCGCAGGCCCTGAATTACCTGGGTTATACCTATGCGGAGATGGGCATCCACCTGAATGAGGCCCTCGGTTACCTGAAGAAGGCCGTGGCCCTCCGCCCCAGGGACGGCTACATCCTCGACAGCCTCGGCTGGGTCTATTTCAAGATGAAACGCTATGACGAAGCGATCGTGCATCTGGAAAAGGCGGTCCGGCTCTCGGAGGATGACGTGACGATTCTCGAGCACCTGGCCGAGGCATACATGGCGAAAAAGGACTTTCGCCGCGCCCTGTCCACATTGCGGAAGGCCCACAAGCTGGATCCTGACAACAGTCAGATCGCGGAGAAGATAAGAAAACTGAGGACGGAGAAGGGTCTGAAATGAGAGACCGGGCGAGGACCTTCCTGATTTCCGCCCTGCTCATACTGTGCCTCGCCGGGTGCGATAACGGAGGAGAGAGGCAGAGACAACTCTCCCGGGGCCAGGGAATCCCCGCCTACGGAGATACCATTGTGGAGGGGTCCATCGGCGAGCCCTCCAACCTGATCCCGATCCTCGCCTCCGACAGCGCCTCCTTCGACATCGCCGCCCTTGTCTACAACGGCCTGGTCAAATACGACAAGGACCTGAACCTGACCGGCAATCTCGCTCAGTCCTGGGACATCTCGCCGGACGGCCTCACCATCACTTTCCGCCTGCGACGCGGCGTGAAATGGCACGACGGAGCGGACTTCACCTCCAGGGACGTCCTCTACACCTACCGGGTGATCATCGACCCCAAGACACCCACCGCCTATGCCGAAGACTTCAAACAGGTGAAAAAGGTTGAAGCCCCCGACCCCTACACATTCCGCGCCACATATGCGAAGCCATTCGCCCCCGCCCTGGCTTCGTGGGGAACCGCCATGCTCCCCGCCCACCTGCTGGAGGGAAAGGACATAACCAGGAGCCCCCTCTCCCGCAAACCGATCGGCACCGGCCCCTATCGCTTCAAGGAGTGGATACCGGGCCAGAAGGTGGTCCTGGAATCGTTTCACGATTACTTCGAAGGCCGTCCCTACATAGATCGCTATGTATACCGCATCATTCCCGACACATCCACCATGTATATGGAGCTCAAGGCGGGCGGGCTCGACCTGATGTCCCTCACCCCGATCCAGTATCAGCGCCAGACCGATACCCCGGAATTCCTGAGCCGTTTCAACAAGTACCGTTATGCGGCCTCGTCCTATGTCTATCTGGGCTACAACCTTGGCAATCCGTTGTTCGGCGACAAAAGGGCACGTCAGGCGATAACCTCCGCCATCAGCAAGCAGGAGATCATCCAGGGGGCGCTGCTGGGCATGGGACAACCGGCCCACGGCCCCTACAAGCCGGGAACCTGGGCGTATAACGCCGGCGTCAAGGACCTCGGCTATAACCCGGAAAAGGCCCGGACACTTCTGGCAAAAGCGGGCTGGAAACCCGGCTCGGACGGCATACTGGTCAAGGATGGCCGCCCCTTCCGCTTCACTGTCCTCACCAACCAGGGAAACGAGCAGCGCCTGAAGACGGCGCAGATCATCCAGCAGCGGCTGAGGGCCGTCGGGATCGACGTCAGGATACGGGTCCTGGAGTGGTCTTCCTTCATAACCCACTTCATCGACAAGAGAAACTTCGAGGCCGTCATCCTCGCCTGGACGATCACCCCGGATCCCGACATCTTCGACGTGTGGCACTCCTCCAAGACCGGCCCCAAGGAACTGAACTTCATCGGCTTCAGAAACGCCGAGGTGGATCGCCTCCTGGATGAGGGGAGAAGGACATTCGACAGGGAAAAGAGGAAGCATTGCTACTACCGCATCCAGGATATCCTGGCCGAGGAGCAGCCCTACACCTTCCTCTTCGTGCCGGACGCCCTGCCGGTGGTCAGCGCCCGATTCCGGGGCATCCAGCCCGCGCCGGCCGGCATCTCCTACAACTTCATCCACTGGTACGCGCCCAAGGAAGAGCAGGTTTACAAATAATTCATAGGGGCGATCCTCGTGATCACCCAAAAGCCGGGCAAACACAGAGGTTTGCCCTTACGGAATCATCCTACTCACCAGCTATGATTACCTACCTGGCAAAACGAATCCTGATGCTGATACCGCTTCTCATCGGTATCACCCTCATCACCTTCGCGGTGATCCACCTGGCCCCCGGAGAGCCGGTGGACATGCAGATCTCCATGAGTCCCAAGGTGTCGGCGGAGGCGCGCCAGAGGATCCGCGAGTTCTATGGCCTGGACAAGCCCCTGCACGTCCAGTACGTTCAATGGCTGGGGAGGATGGCCCGTCTCGACTTCGGCCGCTCCTTCGCCCCGGACAACCGCCCGGTGACGGACAAGATAGCGGAAAGAATCCCCATCACTCTTTCCCTGAACCTGATCGCCCTGATCCTGGAATTCGGCATCGCCCTCCCCATCGGCATCCTCGCCGCGGTGAGACGCGACACCATGCTGGACAAGGGGATTACGGTGTTCGTCTTTGTCGGCTTCGCCGTGCCCACCTTCTGGCTCGCCCTGCTTCTGATGTATTTCTTCGGTGTCAAGCTGGGCTGGCTCCCCATCTCCGGCCTTCACTCCCTGGGAAGCGACCGTATGGGTTTGTTTGCCTGGTTCGCGGACTTGCTGAAGCACCTGATACTCCCCATCGGGGTCATGACCTTCGGCAGCCTGGCGGGCCTCTCCCGCTATATGCGCTCCAGCATGCTGGAGGTGATCCGCCAGGACTACATCACCACGGCAAGGGCAAAGGGGCTCCCGGAACGGACCGTGATCCTGCGTCACGCCCTCAGGAACGCCCTCCTGCCGGTGATCACCTTTCTCGGATTCTCCCTGCCCGGACTCATCGGCGGCAGTGTAATATTCGAAACAATCTTCGCCATACCGGGAATGGGCCAGCTCTTCTACCAGGGCGTGATGATGCGCGACTACCCCCTTATCATGGGGATTCTGGTTATCGGCGCCTTTCTTACCCTTATCGGAAATCTGCTGGCGGATGTCTGCTATTCCATCGCCGACCCGCGCATCCGACAAGGCCGGACATGAGGTGACGCCTGTCATGGATTTCAGGAATTCCTATTTCTATGCCGTGTTCTGGAAAAGCTTCCGCCGCAACCGCTTCGCGGTGACCGGCGGCGCAGTGGTGGCGATACTATTCGCCATTTCCCTGCTGGCCCCCTTTATCACGCCCTGGGACCCGGCCGCCATCAACGCCTACCAGGTACTTACGCCGCCGTCGGCCACCCATTGGATGGGAACCGATGAGCTGGGACGGGATGTCTTCTCCCGCGTCATCTATGGCGCGAGGATATCCCTGTATGTGGGTTTCGTGGCCGTGGGCATCTCCTTGGTCATAGGCGTGATGATCGGCCTCGCTTCCGGCTTCTACGGAGGATGGATCGACGCCATCCTGATGCGCTTTGTGGACATCATGCTCTGCTTCCCCACTTTTTTCCTCATACTCGCCATGATCGCGCTGCTGGAGCCTTCCATATGGATCATCATGCTGGTGATAGGCGTAACAAGCTGGATGGGGGTGGCCCGCCTGGTGCGGGCGGAGGTCCTTTCCATCAAGGAGCGGGATTACATCATGGCCGCTCGCTCCATCGGCGCTTCGGACATGCGCATCATCTTCCGCCATATCCTGCCCAATGCGGCGGCGCCCATGCTGGTGGCAGCTACCCTTGGGGTCGGCGGGGCCATCCTCACGGAATCCGCCCTCTCCTTCCTGGGCATCGGCGTACAGCCGCCAATCCCCAGCTGGGGAAACATCCTCACCTCGGGCAAGGACTATCTGGAATTCGCCTGGTGGCTGTCCCTCTTTCCCGGACTCGCCATCCTGGTAACGGTGCTGGCGTACAATCTGCTGGGAGAAGGTATTCGGGATGCGCTGGATCCTAGGCTGCATAGGTGAAAAAAGCGTGATGAGTGAAAAGTGAAAAGTAAAAAGTGAAAAGTAAAAAGTGAAAAGTGAAAGGTGAAAGGTGAAAGGCTTTGGGTTGGAGGTGGCAGCCTTGATTGAGATACGGAAAGAAGATTTCAATATATCGAACGATATGGATGAGATCCGTGTGGACGGGCTTTGCCGGGGGCTGCTTCGCGGGTTTCACCGTTACCTCCTGGAAAAGGGAACCGACCCTCTGGAAGCGGGGACTCTGGCCCATGGCGCCGATTACTATCTGCGGGACTTCATCGTTTCCTCCCGGCGGAGAAACCTGTTTGAAGAGACACCCGGACTGATACGGCGATTCGCCGCCACCTGGTACATCATATCCAACCTGGAACCATCCGCCGAAGAACTCGGCGCCATGCTGCGGGGAATCATGGAATTTTACCGCTTTCTCCACGAAAACAGGCTTGTGTCAGACGATTACCTGGGGATTATTGAACAGGAGTGTACCGACATCCCCTTCTACGAGGAGCGGATCCGCTCCTTCCTGGACATAAAGGGCGACGGCTACCTGGCCTGGGAGCGGGTTTGCGGACTGAAGGACGGCATATAGTGAAAAAGACAGCCAAAAACGGCAAAAAGACTGGAAAGACTATCAAGGCGGGACGGCACGGAAACCAGGATGCGCTCTTTGACCGGATGGAGCGCATCCTGGAGCGTGTCGAAAGGCTCATTACCCCCCCGGACGAGGAGGCCGGTATCGATGTGTCTCTTTTCAGAGACTACATCGCATTCCGCTGGGGAAGGCACGGGAAAGGCGGAAGGCTCACCCCGGTGGACCACCCCCATCTCTTCGACCTGGACGACCTGGTGGGTATCGACGACGCCAAGGAAGAGCTGATCCGCAACACGGCCCAGTTCACGGCGGGATATCCGGCGAACAACGTCCTCCTGTGGGGCGAGAGGGGAACCGGCAAGTCCTCCTGCATCAAGGGGCTGCTGCGACCCTTTGCGCCCAAGGGCCTGCGCATGGTGGAGGTGCAGAAAGGAGACCTCCTGGAGATCACCGAAATCCTGCGGCTTCTGCGCGGGGCGCCCTGGCGTTTCATCCTTTTCTGCGACGACCTGGCCTTTGACGAAGGCGAAGTCTCCTACCGGGAGCTCAAGGCTATCCTGGAGGGGGGTATCGAGGCGCGGCCGGAAAACGTCCTCCTCTATGCCACCTCCAACCGCCGCCATCTGATGCCGGAACCCATGAATGACAACCTGGGGCGGGAAATCCATCCGGAGGAGGCGGTTTCGGAAAAACTCTCCCTCGCGGACCGCTTCGGCCTCACCCTCAGCTTCTATCCCTTTTCCCAGGATACGTATCTCTCCATAGTCGAACGCTATGCGGAAAGGATGGGACTGGCCATCGAAGGGGACCGGCTCCGCTCCGAGGCCCTGCGCTGGGCCCTGTTCAAGGGTCAGAGGTCCGGCCGTTCCGCGCGGCAGTTCATGGACGACCTGGCGGGCCGTCTGGCCATGGAAGCGGGCCGCGAAAACCCGGAAGACGCCTTCGGGACGTCATGACATCAATCCATCTCAGAATCCTCCCCGCGCATTTATCCTCTCTCTGACAAGGACAAGGAGCGTGTCCATCTCCGCGCGGGCCCTTTCCCAATGGCGCCTCTCGTGATCCCGCGCTTTCCTCGCAGCACAGTCCTTCCGGACAGTCCCGGAATTGATGTGATCGCAGGCAGGACGTGCCTGAACAGGAGGCGCTTCTAAGAAAAAAAGGCGCATTCCGGAGAGGAGGAACAAAACCGGGATGCGCCGAAAAATTCTCCTGGCGCTCATGCGCGTGGATTTTGAAAAGGTACGCTGATTGCCGGGCGCGTTACCTGTCTCCTCCGCCAAGGACCTTGTACAGCGTGACCAGATTGTTCAGCCGGGAAAGGCGGACCGTTATCAGGCCCTGACTGGCGCTGTAAAGTGAGCGCTGGGAATCCAGAACGCTCAGGTAGCTGTCTACGCCCTTGTCGTAACGCGCCTGGGACAGGCGATAACTCTCGGCGCTGGCATCTGTCAGGGACTGCTGCGCCCTGACCTGGTCGTCGATGGTCCCCCGTTGGGCAAGGGCGTCGGCGACCTCCTTGAAGGCTGTCTGGATGGCCTTTTCGTACTGGGCCACGGCGATATCGCGATCCGCCTCGGCGGCTTCCAGATTGGCCTTGTTGGCGCCACCCTGGAAGATGGGTATGGAGATCTGGGGCATCACCTTATAGACAAAGGCGCCTGATTTGAAAAGCCCTCCCAGATCATCACTTCCCAGGCCTACGGAAGAAATCAGGGTGATGCGGGGAAAGAACGCGGCCCGCGCCGCCCCGATATTGGCGTTAGCCCCCTTCAGGAGATGCTCTGCCTGGAGGATGTCCGGACGTCTCAGCAGAACGTCGGACGGGAGGCCCGGAGACAGGTCCTTCAGAGGAGTCAGTGTATCCGAAAGAGCCGCTGGAAGGAATTCGGCCGGTACCGCTGAGCCCACCACCAGATTGAGGGCGTTTTCATCCTGGGCGACGAGTGTTGTGTATCGGGCGACGTCCACACGCGCGGTATCCACGCTGGTGCGGGCCCGGTTGAGATCAAGGGCTGAAGAGACGCCGGCCTCGTGACGGCTTTGGATAAGGCGGTAGGACGACTCCTGGCTCTTGAGGGTTTCCCTGGCCAGACTCAGCCGCTCGCGGTCCGCGGCCAGGTTAAGATAATTGGACGCCACTTCGGCAACCAGGGTGATCTGGGCGGCGCGGCGGGCCTGTGAGGTGGCGAAGTACTGCTCCAGGGCCTGATCCTTGAGGCTTCTCACCCGTCCGAACAGGTCAAGCTCATAGGAACTCATGGCCAGCCCCACGTTGTATTGATGTATATTCATGGGAATTCCGAGACCGGAAAAGTCTTCGGCCAGACGCTGGTAGGTGGCTGACCCTTCCGCGTCGATCTTCGGAAGCAGGTCCGCTCGCTTGATGCGATACTGCGCCCTGGATTTCTCGATATTGAGGACCGCGACACGCAGGTCGCGGTTGTTCTCCAGGGCAAGGGCCACAAGCTTGCGCAGCTTTTCATCTACGAAAAAATCCTGCCAGGGAATATCGGCGGCCGACCTCGCGGACGAATCTCCGGATGCCTCCTTGTATGCCTCCCCCTGGGGCCACGCGGAGGGGACCGGCGCTTGCGGGCGGTTGTATTTGGGCGCCATGGCGCACCCACCCAGGCACAGGATTGCGGATATGTAAAGTACCAGCGGTTTAGCGACGGGTTTCATCTCAGTTCACCTCCGGGGTATTGGTTGCGGGGGCCTGTTGCATGGCGGCCCGGTACGGCCGCTTCCTGCCGAAGATACGCGAGACCAGCACAAAGAAGAACGGAATGAAGAACAGGTCGATGAAGGTGGCCGACAGCAGTCCGCCGGTTACGGCGGTGCCGATGGCGTTCTGGGCCGCGGCGCCGGCGCCGCGCGTCAGCGCGAGGGGCAGTGTGCCGAAGAAAAAGGCCAGCGAGGTCATGATGACCGGGCGGAACCGGATCTTGATGGCCAGAAGGGTGGCTTCCATCAGTTCATGGCCCTGCCGCATCTGCTCCTTGATGAACTGAATGATGAGTATGGCGTTCTTCGTGGAAAGACCTATGGTTGTCAGGAGGCCTATCTGCAGGTAGACGTCGTTGTCGAGCCCACGCAGAGAAACCGCGGTCACCGCGCCCACCAGACCCAGGGGAATCATCAGCAGGTTGACGAAGGGGATGGTCCAGCTTTCATACAGGGCAGCCACGCTGAGAAACACCACCAGGATCGAGATGGCGTAGAGGGCCGGCGCCTGCTTGCCCGCCTCCTTTTCCTCGTAGGAAAGGCCGGTCCACTCGTAACCGATGCCGGTCGGCAGCTCAGCCGCCATCTTCTCCATCTCGGCCATTGCCTCGCCCGTGCTCACGCCGGGCGCGGCCTGGCCCATGATCTCCACCGAAGGAAGGCCGTTGTATCGCTCCAGACGGGGCGAACCATACTGCCAGTGGGCAGTGGCAAACGCGGAAAAAGGCGCCATCTCGCCGTCCTTGTTGCGCACGTACCACCTGTTGATATCTTCCGGCAGCATCCGGTATTTGGACTCGGCCTGGAGGTATACCTTCTTTACCCGTCCATTCTCGATGAAGTCGTTGACGTAGGAACTGCCCCAGGCGGTGGCAAGGACATCGTTGATGGCCGACTGGGAAATGCCCAGCGCGCCCGCGCGCACGTCGTCTATATCCAGCTTGAACTGGGGCGAGTCATCCTGGCCGTTGGGACGCACCGCAATGAGCTTGGGATTCTTCATGGCCATGCCCAGCAACTGGTTGCGGGCCTCCATCAGCTTGTCGTGCCCAAGGCCGCTCCGGTCCTGGAGCTGGAAATCGAAGCCATTGGCCTGACCCAGCTCAACAACTGCTGGTGGGGAAAAGGCGAACACCATTCCGTCACGGATGGAGGCGAATCTCCCCATGGCCCTCCCGGCCACGGCCGGCGCCTTCAGGTCCTTTGTCTTGCGCAGATCCCAGTCCTTGAGCTTTACGAAGGCAACACCCATGTTCTGGCCGCGTCCCGCGAAACTGAAACCGGCCACGGTGATGATGGTCTCCACCGCCTTCTTTTCCGTTTCGAGGAAATGCCGTTCCATCTCCTCTATCACCTTCAGGGTCCGCTCCTGGGTGGCTCCGGCCGGCAACTGAACCTGGCAGATGATGAAACCCTGGTCTTCATCGGGAAGGAAGGCCGTGGGGAGACGCATGAACAGAAAACCCATGCACACCACTATGGCGCCGTACACCGCCAAATAGCGCACCGGCTTGCCGAAGGAACGGCCAACGATAGTCTCGTATTTCGTTCTGACGAAATTGAAGGCCCTGTTGAAGTGTGGGAAAAACCACTTGAACCATCCCGTCTCGCCGTAATGTTTACCTTTCTGGACAGGCTTCAGTATTGTGGAGCACAAGGCCGGGGTCAGGATCATGGCCACCATCACAGAAAGGATCATGGCGGAAATGATGGTAATGGAGAACTGGCGGTAGATTACACCGGTGGAGCCTCCGAAAAAGGCCATGGGGAGGAAGACCGCGGTCAGGACGGTGGCGATCCCCCACAGGGCGCTGGTAATCTGCCCCATGGACTTGATGGTGGCGTCATGGGGCGACAGCCCCTCCTCGGACATGATGCGCTCCACGTTCTCCACCACCACGATGGCATCATCCACCAGCAGGCCTATGACGATAACCAGGGCGAACATGGTGAGGGTGTTTATGGAGAATCCGGCGGCCGACAATACTCCGAAGGTGCCCAGCAGAACCACCGGCACCGCGATGGTGGGGATGAGGGTGGCGCGGATGTTCTGCAGGAACAGGAACATGATGATAAACACCAGAAGGACCGCCTCCAGCAGGGTCTTCACCACCTCTTCGATGGATATCTTGACAAACGGGGTTGTATCGTAGGGATAGACCACCTTCATTCCATGTGGAAAGTATTTCGACAGCTCCTCCATCTTGGCCTTGACCCGGTCCCCCGTATCCAGGGCGTTGGCGCCGGAGGCCAGCCTTATGGCCATGCCGCCCATGGGCATCCCCTTGAAGCGGGCCTCGATGTCGTAGTTCTCCGTGCCGACCCTGCATTCAGCCACATCCTTCAGCTTCACGGTCGATCCATCGGTATTGGTCTTGAGAATTATGTTCTCGAACTCACCGGCTGTACGCAGGAGTGTCCGAGCCGTGATGGTGGCGTTCAACTGCTGCCCCGGTTGCGCCGGGTTTCCGCCGAACTGTCCGGCCGACACCTGGGCGTTCTGGGCCTGTACCGCTGAGATCACATCGCTGGTGGTCAGGTGGAAGTTGTTCAGCTTGGCCGGGTTGAGCCAGATGCGCATGGCGTTCTGGGAACCGAAGACCGTGACCTCTCCCACCCCCTCGGTGCGGCTGATGATGTCCTGGACGTTGGCCACCATGTAATCGGTCAGGGCGGGCCGATCCATGGAACCGTCATCTGACACGAGGCCTATGATCAAAAGGAAGTTCTTGGTGGACTTGAGAACCTGGATACCCTGCTTCTGCACCACCTGGGGCAGAAGAGGCGTGGCCAGTTGCAGCTTGTTCTGGACCTGAACCTGGGCAATATTGGGATCGGTTCCCGCCTTGAAGGTCAGGTTGATGGCCACCGCGCCCGCGGAGTCACTGGTGGAGGCCATGTATATCAGGTTATCGATTCCGTTCAGTTTCTGCTCGATGACCTGGGTGACCGTATCCTGCACGGTCTGGGCCGAAGCGCCCGGATACATGGCGTTTATGGTGATCTGGGGCGGAGCGATGGGTGGATACTGGGAAACCGGCAGCGTCTTGATGGCCAGGAGGCCCGCAAGCATGATCATGATGGCGATCACCCAGGCGAAGATGGGGCGATTTATGAAAAACCGTGGCATGGATAAACTCCTTTATGTGCGCGGAAGTCCACCTTTGAGAAAAGGAGGATTCTGGGGGATTCTACTTTTCCGGGGTTTGAAATTCCCCCCCTGCCCCCCCTTTCTTAAAGGGGGGTGCGAAAACGGACACTTTTTCTGGGGGGCGCCGCTTCTTGAGGGGATTAAAGGGATCGTAATGATTACTTCTTCGTTGCAGGGGCAGGCGCCGGAGGTTGGGCCGCTGCCGGTTTCTCTCCAAAAGGCACGGCCTTTACCTGCGATCCCGGCTTCGCCTTCTGGATTCCCTCCAGAATCACCCGGTCGCCCGGCTTCAGACCGCCGCTCACCAGCCAGTTTTCGCCTACGGTCCGTTCCACCTTGATGATTCGCTGCTCGACCTTGTCTTCGGCGCCGACCAGGAGAGTGACGGCGCTGCCGTCCGGCTTGCGGGTAACCCCGCGCTGCGGAACCAGGATCGCCTGCTCGTTTACCCCTTCTTCCAGGATGGCCCGCACGAACATGCCGGGCAGCAACGCCTGGCGCGGGTTGGGAAAGATGGCCCGCAGGGTGATGGAGCCAGTGCTCTGCTCAACGGTCACTTCGGAAAACTTGAGGGTCCCCGGCAAGGGATATGCGCTCCCGTCTTCCAGGATCAACCTTACCCTGGCCTGGCCCGCGGCGCCGCTTTTCATCAGGCCGGCGGCCAGATGCCGCTTCAGCGTCAACATCTCGGCGCTGGACTGGGTGACGTCCACATACATGGAACTGAGCTGCTGAATGGTGGCCAGCGCGTTTTCCTGACTGGCGGTCACCAGGGCGCCGTCAGTGACGCTGGAACGGCCGATGCGGCCGGAAATGGGAGCAGTTACGCGGGTATAGGCCAGATTGATGCGCGCGCTCTCCACGGCCGCCTTGCTGGAGGCCACCTCCGCTTCGGCCTGCTTCAGAGAGGCATGGGCGTCGTCATAATCCTGCTGGCTCACCGCCTTGATCTTCACCAGTTCCTTGAAGCGCTGCTCTTTGAGACGGGCCGGTATCAGGTTGGCCTCCGCCTTGGCCAGGGCGGCCCTGGCGCTGGCGTAGGAGGCCTGGTAGGTCGCGGGATCGATCTGGTAGAGCGCCTGTCCCGCCTTCACGTCGCTCCCTTCGGTAAAGAGGCGCTTTTTTATAATCCCTCCCACCTGGGGACGGACTTCAGCCACCAGATGCGCCGATGTCCTGCCAGGCAGTTCCGTGGTAAGGGTCACGCGTTGCGGTTTGACCACTATCACCCCGACTTCGGGAGGGCCGCCCTTCGGGGAAGCGGTCGCCTGTTTCTTTCCGCAACCGCTCGCCGACAGACACACAGCCAGGAAACCTAATGCGATCATCAGTCTGATTCCGCGAAAACCATGCATACAATTACACCTCTGTAAATAGATTCAGGGAATGAACATTCATTCCGGAAAAAGGGGCGGCTAACGTTTCACCGTATCCCAACACGCCTCTATTGCTTTGATAATCAATTCTTCATCCAGGCGAACAAATCCCAGGATGTGATCCCTGGCCACCCCCAGAAGCGGTCCGAAGGCAAGGGCGATCAGCATGGGCAGGGGCAGGTCCTTGAGAACCTGCTGCGAGGCCCCCTGTTCAAACAGTTCCTTGAAGACATTGCATTTCCCTACTTTGCCCAGGATCTTGTCCCGGCGGTGGGCAACGCCGTAGGGCGAATTGTGAAACTGCTCCAGGTAGCGGAAATGGAGGGGATGCTGAATAAAATAGCGCAGGAGTTGCGAGCCGAGATGGATGAAACGCGCCCGGAAAGGGTCCTGCTCGCTGTAGCCGTCCAGGATGAACGGAATGATATTCTCCTCCACCTCCTTGAACAGATCACTGATGAGAATGTCCCTGTTCTCGAAATATCGGTAGATAGTCCCGGCGCCCACACCTGCCCGCTCGGCAATCAGGGCCATGGGGGCCCCGTGGAAACCCTGTTCGGCAAACAGGTCCAGCGCGGCGCACATAATTTCGTGCCGCTTGTCAGGCTTGTCCGGCTTAGCCATGATGCACCTCTTGAAACGGAATGAACGTTCATTCCTTATATCTTCACGAAGCTCCTCATGTAAAGCATTTTTTTACGTTCGCTAAAAAAAGCGTAAATATTCAGCATATAGAATTTTCTGTCATTCCCGAGGGTGTAATCGGGAATCCAGAAGGGTTTTCATTGGAAAGCCATGGATGCCCGACAAATGCACTCGGGCATGACAGACGCTTAGTTGACAGTTTTTGTGCTAAATAGTTACAAAAAAGCGCGAAAAAGCGAAAAAAAAAGGCCCCGCTTTGCGCGAAGCCCTTTTGCGAACCAGCCCGGCTTCAGGCCCTTATCATCACCAGCAGCATTTTGAACCTCTCCTTCGCCTTGAGGGAGTGGGGCCGGTTGGCGGGCATGATTATCATCTCCCCCTCCCGGACGGTTGCGGCGACGCCGGAAATGGTGATCTCCGCCGCTCCTTCAACAATCTGGACAAAGGCGTCGAAAGGCGCGGTATGTTCACTGAGCCCCTGCCCCTCCGCAAAAGAGAAGAGGGTTATGGTGCCGATGCCTCGATCTATGAGTGTCTTGCTGACCACGGCACCGTCCTGATACGCGACCAGCTCCTTCAAACCGAGCGCTCTTCCCGTGATGTTTTCCTGTGATTCCGCCATGGTTTGTCTCCTTTCCTTTCCTTGATGGCCCGATCTTATAACGAATGGCCCGACCGTGCATATGATCCATGTCAAAAAGCGGGCGCCGCCTGCCGGGCCGGTCTCTCCGTTGTTGGACAAACCGGCGCATTAAGGCTAGTATTGTACCACACATCCGTACCGGTCCTTGCCCGCCGGGTGGATACGGCTCGCGATGAGACCCGATTCCGTGGAAAGTGAGGCTTGATATGACCCGGACGCCGACGGTACTTGGCATCGACATCGGAGGCACCACAACCTCTTTCGGCGTGGTGGAGGGAGACGGCAGGATCCTGAAACGGGAGACAATCCCCACCATGCCCGACGAAGGCGCTTCCACCCTGGTGGCGCGTATAAGCGGACGATTCCGGGATCTCTTTTCTCCCCTGGAAGACTCCCGGGAGCTGAAAGGGATCGGCATCGGCGCCCCTAACGCGAATTACTATACGGGTGTGGTGACGAATCCCCCCAATCTGGGCTGGGAACCCTCGGTAAACCTAGCCGGACTTTTCCGGGAGGCATTCGGGCTTCCCGTTGCCATCACCAACGACGCCAACGCCGCGGCCATAGGCGAGATGGAGTTCGGCGGCGCCGCGGGAATGCGCCACTTCATGGTGATCACCCTCGGAACCGGGGTCGGAAGCGGGATCGTGGTGAACGGCGAGGTCCTTTACGGCGCGGACGGATTCGCCGGAGAAATAGGCCACACGGTAGTGGACCCCGACGGGCGTGAATGCGCCTGCGGCAAACGGGGCTGCCTGGAGACATACGCCTCGGCGCCCGGCCTGTGCCGGACGGTCATGAGCCTTCTGGCGGATCGGACGGCAGACAGCGTCCTGCGGGGGCGCACCCCCAGGGAGCTTACGGCCCGGGACGTCTTTGAGGCCGCGAAGCAGGGAGATATCCTGGCGTTGGAAGCGTTTCGCCGTACAGGGCGCATCCTTGGCATGAAGCTGGCCGACGCCGTCGCCATCACCAGCCCGGAGGCGATATTCCTCTTCGGCGGCCTGGCCGCCGCCGGGGAACTGATATTCCAGCCGACACGCCTTTCCATGGAGGCAAACCTTCTAAAGGTATTCCGGGGCAAGGTGCGGCTCATGCCGTCCGGCCTGCCGGAATCCGACGCCGCAATCCTGGGCGCGGCGGCCCTTGTCATACGGGAACTGAAGACGAACCCGCGGATTGGCGCCAGGCCCCATTTCCATCATCCAGAGGAGAACCTCAATGAACAACACGGATCTTGATTTCACCGTTGATCGTCTTGACGAGTGCCGCATCCCTTCTCCCATGTCCCTGGTGCGTTTCATCGATGACGCGGACCATGTCCTGTACCATTCAAGGCTCTATGAAATCCAGACACATCTGGATCGGGGGACACCTCCCCCGGCATTCGAAGCGGCCGGTCCCAGGGAGCGCATCATCTTCGACCCGAAACGCCTCGCCTGCGGAATAGTCACCTGCGGCGGCATCTGCCCTGGACTGAACGATGTGATAAGGGCCATTGTCCTGAGCCTTCACCACCACTACGGGGTAAGGACGGTGTTCGGTTTCCGCTACGGTTACGAGGGTCTGACCAAAGAAAACCGCAACCGCCCCATGATCCTCACGCCTGAGACGGTGGAGGGCATCCACCTCCAGGGAGGAACCATCCTGGGCACCTCACGGGGTCCCCAGGACGTGGGAGAGATGGTGGATACTCTGGAACATCTGGACGTGGGCATCCTCTTCACCGTCGGAGGCGACGGGACCCTGAAAGGAGCGCAGGCCCTGGCCGAAGAGATAAGGCAGCGCGGTCTCAGGATTTCCGTCATCGGCATCCCCAAAACCATAGACAACGATATCCTGTTCGTGGAGGAATCCTTCGGATTCGAGACCGCCATATCCGAGGCGAGAAAGGTCATCTCCGCCGCTAACTGCGAGGCCATGGGAGCGCGCAACGGCATCGGGCTGGTGAAGCTCATGGGACGCCAATCGGGCTTCATCGCCGTCTACGCGACCCTTGCCAACAGCGATGTCAATTTCTGCCTGATCCCCGAGGTCACTTTTACCCTGGAAGGGTTCCTCTCCGCCCTCAGCGACAGGCTTTCGGAACGGGGCCACGCGGTGGTGGTGGTAGGAGAAGGCGCGGGCCAGGACCTGATGGAAAAGACGCTTGAGAAGGACGCCTCCGGTAACGTCCGTCTGGGCGACATCGGCACATTTCTGCGGGATCGCATCAAGGAGCATTTCACAAGGGCCGGGATGGAAATAAACCTGAAATACATCGATCCCAGCTACACCATCCGCAGCACCCCGCCCAACGCCCGCGACTCCGCCTTCTGCCTGCTGCTGGGGCACAACGCCGTGCATGCGGGGATGGCCGGCCGCACCAACATGGTGGTTGGCGTCTGGAAAAACGAGGGCACTCATCTCCCCATCAAATATGCCGTATCCGGCAGGAAACAGGTGGATCCCCAGGGTAAGCTCTGGAGCAGCGTCCTCTCATGCACCGGACAGCCGAGAAACATGTGACGGCCGGCTGGATTCAAGCAGTTCATCATGGATTGAACATTGTGAAAAAAAAGTGTATCATCCCTTTTCATTTTTTACCCGGCCAGCGGCAGGGCGAAACAACGCGCGTCGTCTTCAGCTTCACCCATGGCAGCGCCGAGTCTTTTTTCTGGAGTCTTGACAGATGAATACAGAGCAGAGATTGAGGATTATTGAAGAAAAACTGAGCCCGACCGGAATGACTATTAATATCTGGGCAAAGAGCGCGGAACTGGATCACCGGATCGTGGAAGATCTGATCAATGGAAAACTGCGAGGCACCCATGGCATATCCCTCAGCGCGCGCAAGAAGATGGAAGAGTTTTTCGGGCCCATCTTCGAACCGTAACAAAACCAGATCCTCCGTCCACCCCTTTCGAGGCCGCGCTATGGTGAGACGTCTTTATATCCTTCCCATTTTATTATTCATTCTTCTTCCTGCTGCATGTTCAGGGGACGCCGCACTACGCGGGGATCCTCCGGAGACGGCCGCTTACGTTGACCTGCGGCGTTACGCGGGTCAGTGGCATGAGATTGCCCGATATCCGAACCGTTTCCAGAGTGAATGCGGGGAAGCGACCGCAATCTATACCCTTGAAAAAGACGGCTCCATGACGGTGGTGAACCGTTGCCAGACCTCATCCGGCTTGAAAGAGACGCGAGGAACCGCCAGGGTCTCCGACCCGTCTTCAGGCAACGCCAGACTCAGGGTATCCTTCTTCCGCCCGTTTTACGGGGACTACTGGATTTTTCACCTGGGAACGGAGTACGACCATGCCGCCGTCGGCACGCCTGACCGCAAATACCTGTGGATCCTCAGCAGAACGCCGTCTATGGACGCTGTCCTGTACAGGGAGCTTCTGGAAAAGATGCGCGCGCGTGGGTTCGACCCTGAACGGCTTTTGGTAACGGGAAAAGTAAACGCAAAATACTGATGTCAGTTCCCGCTGCCCCGCCCGGCGACCGTTCAACTCCCCCGTTGTCCCTTCAGTGGCGCGTCAACTGCATCCCGGACACCCCGTCCGGCGCCGCATCGTAACTCCCCGGCCTTTAAAGGCTCGACCCGGAAAGCGCCACCTCCATCATGACCATTCTTGAAACACTCAAAACGGTATTCGGCTACGGGGCCTTCCGTCCCTACCAGGAAGAGATCATATCCGGCCTTATCCGCGGTGAAGACGCCTTCGTGCTTATGCCCACAGGAGGCGGCAAATCCCTCTGCTACCAGATACCGGCCCTGCACCGGGAAGGCACGGCTCTGGTGGTATCCCCCCTTATCTCGCTGATGAAGGACCAGGTGGACGCCCTCTCCGCCAACGGGGTGGAGGCGGCCTTCTACAACTCCACCCTGGGCGAGACGGAGTCCAGGCGGGTATTGGCGCGCCTCCACGCCGGCCGCATCAGACTCCTCTACGTGGCCCCTGAAAGGCTGATGACCGAATCCTTCATAGAGAGGCTCAGGAGCATATCCGTCTCGCTTTTCGCCATTGACGAAGCCCACTGCATATCCCAGTGGGGACACGACTTCAGGCCCGAGTACGTGCAACTGGGCCGCCTGCGCGACCTCTTCCCGGATGTGCCCCTGATCGCCCTCACCGCCACCGCCGACGACCAGACCCGCGCCGACATCATCGGCAGGCTCGGCCTGGAACGGGCCGCATCCTTTGTCGCCGGCTTCGACCGGCCCAACATCCGCTATACCGTCACGGAAAAGGTAAAGCCGTTTGCGCAGCTGGGCGCGTTTCTCCGGGAACGGAACGAAGGTGATCCGGGCATCGTGTACGCCCTCTCCCGCAAAAGGGTCGAGTCGGTAGCGGCTCGGCTTGTGGAGGCCGGTTACCGGGCCGCGCCCTATCATGCCGGTCTGGCGGACCGGGAGCGTCGGCGTGTGCAGGAGGCGTTCCAGCGCGACGACATCCAGGTCGTGGTGGCCACGGTCGCCTTCGGCATGGGCATCGACAAGCCCAATGTCCGGTTCGTGGTCCATTACGATCTGCCTCGCAACGTGGAAAGCTACTACCAGGAGACCGGCAGGGCCGGCCGCGACGGACTCCCTTCGGAAGCGCTCCTCCTCTTCGGCTACGGGGACGTGATGGTGGCCAAGTCGCTTATCGAAAGCGGCGGTAACCCGGAGCAGAACCGCATCGAACTGCACAAACTGAATGCGATGATCGGCTTCGCCGAGTCCCTGAACTGCCGGCGCAGGGCGCTACTGGGCTATTTCGGGGAAAGGATTTCCGGGGACTGCGGCAACTGTGACATCTGCCTGGACCCGCCGCAACGGTTCGACGCCACCGAAGAGGCGCGCAAGGCCCTCTCCTGTGTGTACCGTGTCGGGCAGAGGTTCGGCATGGGACACGTCATAGACGTGCTGCGAGGTTCCACCGGGGAACGGGTGCGGCAGCTTGGCCACGACCGCCTCTCCACCTTCGGCATCGGCGGGGATCTGCCGGCGGAGACATGGGCGAGCCTGCTGCGTCAACTGGTGCACCTGGGTTACCTGAGACAGGACCTGGCCAACTATTCCATCCTAAAGCTGACCGAGGCGGCCCGGCCGCTGCTGCGGGGCGAGGAGCGGCTCATCCTGGCAAGACCGCCGGCGATCGCGGTAAAGGGCAAAGCGGGCAGGAAAGGGGCGAAAAAAAAGGCCGCCATGGGTGGCGACCCGCTTTTCGAAGCCCTGCGCGTCCTGCGCAAGAGCATCGCCGACAGGGAAGGCGTGCCCCCCTTTGTCGTGTTCGGCGACGCCACCCTCAAGGAGATGGCCGCCCGCCGTCCATCTACCGCTGAGGAAATGCTGCTGGTGAGCGGCGTCGGCAAGCACAAGCTGGGCAAGTACGGCCCGGAATTCCTGCGGGCCATAGCCGGATTCCGTGACGGACAGAGCGGCTGAAGGCTACTGGCACTCCTTGACCACCGCCCCGGCGATAACCTCCAGCGGCAGCACGCGATCCGCCGCGCCCAGCTTGATGGCCTCCTTGGGCATGCCGAATACCACGCACGACTGCTCATCCTGGGCAATGGTCGACGCTCCAGCCTCCTTCATCTCCTTAAGGCCTTTGGCCCCGTCGTCACCCATGCCGGTCATGATTACCCCCACCGCGTTCTTGCCCGCGTAGCGGGCAGCGGAACGGAAGAGCACGTCCACCGACGGGCGATGGCGGCTCACCAGCGGTCCGTCCTTGATCTCCACGTAGTAGCGCGCGCCGCTGCGCTTTAACAGCGCATGGGAGTTGCCCGGCGCGATAAGCGCCCTCCCCCTCATGACCGTATCGTTGTTTTCCGCTTCTTTGACCGAGATGCGGCAAATGCCGTCCAGACGGGCGGCAAAGGAGCGGGTAAAGTGCTCCGGCATGTGCTGGACGATTACGATACCCGGCGCGTCCAGGGGCATCGACTCCAGGAAAACCCGCAGCGCCTCTGTCCCACCGGTGGAGGCGCCCACCATCACCACCTTCTCGGTGGTCTGGATCATGGCATTGCCGGTCGGCTTGGCGATGACCGCATCGGCGGTAAGTTTCGGCGGAACCTTCTTCACCCCCGGAGAGATGCGCGTCACCTTTGCCTCGGCGGCGGCCTTTACCGTGTCGCAGATGATGATCCTGGACTCCTCAAGGAACTGCTTGACCCCCAGCTTCGGCTTCTGGATGATCTCCACGGCGCCGTATTCCAGTGCCTTGAGGGCCGTCTCCGAACCTTCTTCCGTGAGGCTCGAGCACATCACCACCGGGATGGGGTGCTGGCTCATGATCTTCTGCAGGAAGGTAATGCCGTCCATGCGCGGCATCTCGACGTCAAGGGTGATCACGTCCGGCACCTCTTCCCTGATGCGCTGGGCCGCAATAAAAGGGTCGGAGGCGGTGCCTAGAATATCTATGCCCGGGTCGGACGACAGGATTTCCGTGAGGGCCTGCCGCACGACCGCCGAATCATCTACAATCAATACCCTTATCTTCTTCTTTGTGTTCATAAATCGGGACCTTTCAGCCTGTATTAGGGTTCAGAGATGTTCCGGTTTACGGTAGATGGTGGAGTTAACCTGCGCCAGCGGCACATCCAGGCCGTTCAGAGTCTCGGAGTGGCCAAGAAAGAGATGACCTCCCGGTTGCAGGTGTCGGCAGAATCCGTTGAGCACCCTTTCCTGGGTTTTTTTGTCAAAGTAGATCAGGACATTCCTGCAGAAGATGATATCCATCCGGTCCTGGACATCGTATACGCTGTCCAGAAAATTGAGGCGGCGAAAAGTGATGAGGGACCGGAGCTCCGGAGCTATCCTGACGAGCCTTCTGTTCCTGTCCTTGCTGCGCAGAAGGTATCTCTTCCTCATTTCATGGGGCACCGGGACGATCTTTTCCTCCTCGTATACGCCCTTGTGCGCCGTCTCAAGCACGTCCGTGCAGATATCCGTCGCCAGTATGGAGAAACTGAAGAAATCCCTGTTGCGCGCATAATCGCTCAGGACCATGGCCAGGGTATAGGGCTCTTCCCCGCTGGAGCAGCCGGCGCTCCAGATCCTCACACGATTGCTGGTCATGGCGGGGAGCAGCTCCGGCAGCACCTTTTCCGTAAGATAGCCGAAATGGGCGGGTTCCCGGAAGAAGTCGGTCTTGTTGGTGGTCACGACATCAATCATGGGCACCATTTCGGTCTTTCGGCCTTCAGGGCTCATCAGAAAATCGTAGTAATCCTGGAAGGAGTACATCCCAAGATTACGCAGGCGCTTGCGCAGCCTCGATTCCAGCATGTGCTTTTTTATCTCTGGCATCCTGATCCCGCAGACACCTTCGATGAGCTTGCTGAAATTACGAAATTCCTTCAGCGACATGATAATTGAATGGTGCGATGGAATGGATGCCTCCTTAGTAAATGTTCTGCCATGAAATACTTTCCTGGAAGACACGATATTTCTCAATCATTGAAAACTCCCGCAAGGACGCCGGAAGTCCATCGGGCGATGGTCCCCCGCGCTATCCCCACTTCACCAGTTGCGGGATGTCCAGGATGAGGGCCACGGTTCCGTCGCCAAGGATGGTGGCGCCCGATATGCCGTGTACGTCGCGGTAGACCTTTCCCAGTGACTTGATAACGGTCTGGTGCTCTCCGATTACCGTATCCACCAGGAGGCCGATGCGCTCTCCATCGATTGCGGTGATTACCACCTGCTGGATGTCCGGGGCTTCGCCGGGCATTTCAAAGCGCTTCCTGAGCGGGATATAGGGAACCATGTGACCGCGCACGTTCGCCAGGTCCTTGCCGTGGGCGTCCTTGATATCCCTGGAGGTCAAGACCACGCACTCCTCCACGAAGGAAAGGGGCAGCACATAGCGGTCTCCCCCCACCTTCACCAGCAGGCTTTCAATAATAGCCAGGGTCAGGGGAAGGCGGATGGATATGGTGGTCCCCTCACCCTTGCAGCTGCTAATCTCTATTACGCCCCGAAGCGCCTCGATGGCCTGCTTCACCACATCCATGCCCACGCCCCGCCCGGAAACACCGGTTATCTTTTTCGCCGTGGAAAAACCGGGGGCGAAGATGAGGCCGAAGAGCTCCTTTTCGGAGAGTTCCGCGGTTTCCGGGATGAGGCGCTTTTCGACCGCCTTGGCGCGGATGGCGTCCTTGTCCAGACCGGCCCCGTCGTCCTGTATGGTAATAAAGACGCAGTCCCCGGAATGCTCGGCCATGAGCTTCACCGTCCCCAGGCGCGGCTTGCCTTTGGCCTCACGCACATCGGGAGATTCTATGCCATGGTCGATGCTGTTGCGGATGATGTGCACAAGAGGGTCGTTCAGGCGCTCGATCACGGTCTTGTCCAATTCCGTGTTCGCCCCTTCCGTGATCATCTCCACATCCTTGCCGAGGTCGTCGGAGAGGTCACGCACCAGGCGCTTGAACTTGCTGAAGGTGCTGCCAAAGGGCATCATGCGGATGTTGAGGGTGTTGTCCCTCAACTCGGAGGTGAGCCGTTCCACCTCTTCTGCAATCAACGTGAGATGAGAATCGTTGCGAATCGCCGCCGTCTGGGTAAGGCGCGCCTGAACCGTAACCAGTTCGCCCACCAGGTTTACCAGGACGTCCAGTTTTTCGGAAGGGACCCTGATGCTGGAAGCGGTTTCACTGGATTGCCTCCTCTTCTGGACATCCCTTATCTGTTGTTGTTCGGCGAGAGCCGCTTCAACCTGGGACGGTTGCGCCAGCCCCTTTTCAACAACAATCTCGCCAAAGAGCTTGCGGCTCTCCAGGGCCTTCATCATGTCTTCGGTGGTCAGATCGCCCCGCTCCACCAGTATGTGGCCCAGCTTCTTCTGCTCCACCTGGTCGAAGGGGAGGGTGCTCTCGTCGATGACGTCGATATGCAGTTCACTGTCCTCTTCGACAAATATGAACACGTCCCTGATGGCGTTATCGCCGCGGTTGGTAGTGAGGATTATGTCCCAGTATGTGTAGCAATGCTCAGGGGCAATATCCTCGAGAGAAGGAACCTCGTGCAGATGGGCGACGACCCTGCATTCTCCCAGATCACGCAGTTCATTAAGCAGAAGGAGGGGATCGGTGCCGGTGAGATAGATATCACGCGGAGGTCTGAAGCGTATCCGGTATGTCTTTTCGCAGGCCCGTTTTTCGGAAGAAGGTATTTTCCCGGCTTTTTCGGGCTGCCCGGCGGGCGCCCCCTGACCGGAACGGGCCAGGGCGGAAAACACCCCCTTAAGCGAGCGTATCTCTTCCTCGTCTACGCCGCCACCTTCCAGCATGGCCCGTATCAGATCGCAGGACTGGAGCGTCGAGTCAATCAGCGGTTTATCCACGGACATCAGGCCGGAGCGGACCTTGTCGAAAACGGTTTCCACCTCATGGGTGAATTCAGCGATATCGGTAAAACCGAACATGGCGCCCGACCCCTTGATGGTGTGCATGGCGCGAAATGTGCGGCCGATCATTTCCTGGTTATGGGGATCCTCTTCAAGTTCAAGAAGGGCCGATTCCAGTTCCGCCAGGAGTTCATACGCCTCTTCCCGAAAGGCCTGTTTGTGTGTTTCGGTCATTGTCATACGGCAGCCCCTGGCTTTTGATCTTCTTTCCCGGCCCACAGACATCCATGACCGGAATTAGGCATACACCCCACGTGACGGAGATATCCCGTTTCGCGGATGCTCTCCACGAAAGCCTCTCCCGTATTGGCAAGGACGATGCTCTTTCCATCCTTGACCGCGGTCCGGTGCGCCGAGCAGAGCAATTGCAGAAAACACAGGTCTACGGTCTCCGCGGCCGAAAGATCAATCGTCAGACGGGAAGCGGACGCCAACGCCTCGGTAATGGCGGATTTCAGTTCTTCCGCGTGTTCTATGGTCAACGATCCGCCGGCATGGAGTATCCCGGCTTCTCCCGACAACTCAAAAGTGTGCTTCATCTTGTCTCCTTGAGGCGCATGGGTAGTATTCGCGAGAATCAGCGAAATACTCCTTTTACGCTTACAGTCCGCTACTTGCCTGCCAAAGCGGACGGCCGAAGGATAAGGAAGATCACCCGCTCTATTTCACGAATCTTTTAACCGTGTCCAGAAGCTGTTCCGGCTTGAACGGCTTTACGATCCAGCCGCTGGCGCCCGCCTGCTTGCCCGCCATTTTCTTGCTGTCCTGGGACTCCGTGGTAAGCATGACGATGGGGGTGAATTTGAAGCCGGGCTTGGCGCGCAGTTGCTTAATCAGCTCTATGCCGTCCATCTCCGGCATGTTCAGGTCCGTGATGACCATGGATATCTTTGCGCCGTCCAGCTTGCCCATGGCGTCCTTTCCATTGGAAGCGGCGATTACGTCATAGCCCGCATCCTTCAGTGTGAAGGAAACCATCTGGCGCATGGAAGCAGAGTCATCAACAATCAAGAGAGTGTGTGCCATTCGTTAATCCTCATTTCATTACTTATGTGTATCCAGTTGTTATTACCACGGCAGGCAACCGGGTCCTGCCACTTGACGGAATCTCCCTGCCGCAAATCAGAAGATCTCGCAGACGCCCGCCTCTGGCTCGTCCGGTTTTGAAACCTCTTTGGACATGGCCTGCTTCATGGTCTTGCGCTCGGATTCCATGGTGTACATGTCCTCGAGCCAGTTCATGCCGGAATCGACGCCCCCTGCCCCTCCTGTCAGCCGCCCGCTCTCCAGCCTTCCCAGCATCTCCTCGGACTCCGCCTTGAGCGCCTGGAGAGGTTCGATGACATGCTCTATCTTCTGACGGGTAATGTCCTGGAACTGCATGGATATGACGATGCCGCCGATATCCTTGGCGAGGGACTCGGTTTCCGTGGAAAGGCCGTCCAGTTCAGATTGCGCCATCATCATAACGTCATTAAGCTTGCTCAGGGTGTCGTTCATGAGATCCTCAGACTCCCTTGAACGGAGTTCCGTGGCAGCCGCGCTCTTTTCCGTTTCGACATACATTCCCGACACCTCTTTCTCCACCGTCTTGATCAGCTTGCCTATCTCTATTGCCGCTGTCGTGGATCGTGCGGAAAGCTTCCTGACCTCGTCGGCCACCACTGCGAATCCCCTGCCGTGCTCGCCGGCCCGCGCCGCTTCGATGGAGGCGTTCAGCGCCAGCAGATTGGTCTGGTCAGCAATGTATTCTATCTCCTGAACCACCTCCCGGATGTTTTCCATGGTTCCGGTGACCTTGCGCATATTTTCCAGGGTGTGACGGGCAACCCCGTTAACGCTGTGGAGATTATCCATCACAGCGCTCAAGGCCTCCCTGCTCAACTCGATAAGGGCCTTGCTGTCCCTGCCGTCGCCGGAGGCCAGCTCCCCGAAGGCGTTCGCTGCCCGGGACGCCTGGCCTCTGGCCCTGGAAACGATTTCCATGAAGCTCTCCCCGATGCCGAGGACCGCGGTCTCGGTCTCCTGGATAACGGCTTCCAACTGGCTGGTCAGAACCGGAATCAGGTGCGCGCTCCGGTTCAGGATGTCTCCAACCGGCTTCATATCAACGGCCGGAGAGGAATCGTGTTCCGTGGTGGCTTCTTCTTTTTCAGCGCCGCGCCCCTCCCCGCCCCTGCGCGCCGCCAGGACCTGAAGTCCGACGGCGATGATTAAAAAGACGGCGAAAGCGGTAACTATCCTGATAACGCCGTTGCTTATGAACGCTGTCGACGCCGCGGCGAGAACCAGCAGACTGGTGATTGCAGCGTGTTTTCTGGTTTCCATTATCATATCCGCTGTTCCCTTTTAATTGATCGAGCATCTTGCAAATCTCAAAGAAGTCCCCTCTTCCCTGGTGGGAGAGGGTATTTTTCGACACTTTTGCAGGAGTCTCGATCATGTTTGTATTTCCGGAAGCTTTTACATCCGCTCAACAGGTTCCGCCATGGGGCGACCGCGGACCGGCCCCCATGGCGGAGTTTTTCCCCTGCTCAGAATCTCTCGAACTCGGAGTCCAGGGCGTCATTATCCATGTTGATGGTAAATCCCGCGCTGGAAGTCCTGCCCTGTTTTTTCTGGTAAGGCTCAGGTTTCGAGGCCGGCTTTACGGCCGCTTTCTTTACCTCTGTTTTTTTAATGGCTGGCCTGGGCGCCGAAGCCGCCCGCGTCTCCTCGGTGCGGAAGAAGCCGACCGCTTCCTGAAGGTGTTCGGCCTGGGCGGAGAGTTCCTCGGCCGTGGACGACATCTCCTCCGCCGCGCTGGCGTTTTTCTGGATAACCTGATCCAGTTGCTGGATCGCCCGGTTGATCTGCTCGGCGCCTGAATCCTGCTCGCGGCTGGCCGCTGTGATCTCCTTCACCAGGTCGGCCGTCTTTTCGATGCTCGGGAGGATGTTGCCCAGCAGCGAGCCCGCCTTTTCCGCGATCTCGACGCTGCTGGCGGAAAGTTCGCTGATCTCGCCCGCCGCGGCCTGGCTCCGCTCCGCCAGTTTTCGCACTTCGGCCGCGACAACCGCGAATCCCTTGCCGTGCTCGCCCGCCCTTGCCGCTTCGATGGCAGCGTTCAGGGCCAGCATGTTGGTCTGGCGCGCGATCTCCTCGACGATATTGATCTTGTCCGCGATCTCCTTCATGGCGGATACGGTCAGGGCCACCGCCTTTCCTCCCTCATTGGCCTCTTCCGAAGACTTGACCGCGATCTTCTCGGTCTGCATGGCGTTATCCGCGTTCTGCTTGATGTTGGCGGACATCTGCTCCATGGAAGAAGACGCCTCCTCCGCGGCGGCGGCCTGTTCTGCCGCCCCCTGGGACATCTGCTCGGAATTGCCGCTCATCTCACGGCTGCCCGACGCAACGTTATCGGCGGCGGACTTGACATCGTTCACCACTCCGTTGAGCTTCTCCACCATGACCTGGAGCGCCATCATAAGCTCATCCTGGTCGGAGCGAGGCTTGACGGTTACCATGAGGTTTCCATCGGCAATCTCCTTGGCGACCGATCCGATCTCTTCCATGGCGGACTTGACTTCCTTGAGGCTGTCATTGATCCTCAGGAAATTCTCGAAGGCTTCCCTCGTGTGCTGGCAGGCGGGCTTGATTTCCAGGTCGAAGCCAAGGTCGCCCTTGGCCAGCAGCAGCAGGTTCGCCGCGAGGCGCTCCACCTCTTCATTGGTGTAGTCCTTGTTGGTTATCATGGCGGTAAGATCCTGGACCACCTCGACATAGCCAATCTTCTCACCCCTCTTGTTCAGGAGGTGGGAGGTGTCCTGCTTGCATTTGGACCCGTGCCAGTCGAAGAAACTTTCGGTGACGCCCCTCTGCAACTGCTTGATGCCGCATCCTTCGTTATTACAGATATTTGCCGCCGCATTGCTGCACGGCAGACCCATGGACGAGACACGATCCTTGATGCGGCCCGCTTCCATCAGGAGCTTCTCGAACGACCTGTTCATGAAGGTCCAGTTCATGTCCATATCCGTCACATGGATAGGGAACGGCACGGCGTCGATGATCGCCTCGTACCATACATTCTTTTCAACCACGGTATCCATGGTCTTGTTGATACCCTCGACGATGGTCCGGTACTCCCCATTGTGTTTAGCGGCATCCGCCCTCTTCTCGAAATCCCCGCCCAGAGCGGCCTCCACAAGGCCTTCGGTATCGCGGATCATGGCGCCTACGGCGTTTTTCACCTCTGTGAGGCTGTTATTGATCTTCACGAAGTTGTCGCGCGCCTCCCGGGTATGTTCATCGGCTTCCGGCAGTTGCAGGTCGAAATCCAGCTTGCCGTTGGCGAGCATGAGCAGGTTGGAGGCCATCTTTTCCACCTGGGCGGCGGAATAGTCGCGCGCCTTGATGATACCGGTGAGGTCCTGGACCACCTCGACGTAGCCGATCTTCTCGCCGTGCTTGTCGAGGAGGAACGAGGTGTCCTGCTTGCACTTGGAGCCATGCCAGTCGAAGAAGCTCTCGGGCACGCCCTTGTTGAGCTGCTTGATACCGCAACCATCTGTGTTGCAGATGTTGGCCGCCGCATTGCAACACGGCATGCCAAGGGCCGAGACGCGGTCCGTAATCTGACCCGCCTCCACCAGCAGCTTTTCGAAGGGCTTGTTCAGGAAGGTCCAGTTCATGTCCATATCCGTCACATGGATCGGGTAAGGAACTGCATCGATGATTGCCTCGTACCATACGGTCTTGTCCACAACCGTATCGAGGGTCTTGTTGATCCCTTCCACGATTTTCTGGAAATCGCCTGTATGCCTCTCCACGTTCGCGCGTTTATCAAAATCTCCATCCAGGGCAGCCTGAACGAGCATGTTCACATCGTCAACGAGGTTGTTCACGTTGGTAATGCTGTTATTGAGGCTCTCCTTGATCTCCTCGAAATCACCCTGGTATTCAGTGGTTATAATTTCCGGAATCTGTCCCATGCCTATCTGGGCCACACACTGGGCCGTTGCGTAGAGGGGACCGATAACCGCGTCGAGGGTATTGTTAACCCCGCTGATTATGGTGCGGAATTCGCCCTGATGCTTCTCCGCGTCGGCGCGGGTGAGGAGTCTTCCCGCCATGGCCTCGTCCGCAAGCATCGCAGCGTCGTCCACAAGGGCCTGCACCGCTTCGGTCATGCCTATGAGCGCGGGGAGGAACTCGTCGTTTTCGGAACGTCTTCCCGCGCCGTCGTTGATCGCCTTGAGTGATTCCAGATTGTTCAAGTCTCCGGCCGCAACGGCCCGGCAGGCGTCGGTCGCGCTCAACAACCGATCTCGCACCTCGTTCACGGCCCGTCCAACCTCGGCATATATTCCCTTGTAATATCCCTCTACCCTGGCGGTGTGATCATTCAACGCCATCTTCTGCAGGATGCTGTTGGATTCCACCAGGCCGCCCAGACCGTCGATGCAGTTGTTGAGGCTGGTACGGATCTGGTCAAATGCGCCGTTGTACTTGACCATTATCCTGGGGGGGATTTCTCCGTTGCTGATCTTGTCCAGATAGGATGAGATCATCTCCATCGGTTCCGCGAAACCGTCCATGAGCTCATTCATCCCTTTCACGATTTCAGCCCACTCCCCGTCGAATCTGGAGACATCACCCTTAACTTTCAGATCACCGCTCTGGCTGGCATTGATAAGATTGCCCAGTTCGCCGCGAAGGCCGCCCATGGTATCCACCAGGGCGTTCACGCTGTCTTTCAGCTTGTTGTAATCGCCGCGGTACTCCTCGGTAATCTTGTCAGGCAGTTCACCCCTGCTGATCTTGCCAATGTAGTCCATGGAAATCTTCAGGGGCGCCGTCATGTTTTCGAAGAGGTTATTCATACCGCCGGCCACCTTGGAGAAGAAACCCTCGTGCTTCGTGGTGTCTACCCTGGTGTCAAGGTAACCTTCGTACGAGGCGATGCAGACCTCCCGCACATCGAGGCGCACCGCTTCCAGCGCGTTTCTCAGACGGTTCAGGCTTTCTTTCAGTTCAGCGAAGTCGCCGCTGTAGCCTTCGGTTATCTCGTCGAAGATCTCGCCCCGGCTCAACTGGTTGATGTGCTCGGCCGCATGATGAATGGGCGCGAGGGTCGCGTCCAGCATGCCGTTCACTTCGGATACAATCCGCCGGAACTCTCCGGAATGCTTCGTCTCATCCGCCCTGGCCTTCAGGTTCCCGGCCAGAGCGGCCTGGGCGAGCATATGGGTGTCACCCATAAGGTTGCGGAAAGACTTCAGCAAAGCATTCAAGGATGCCAGAACGGCGTTACCTTCCTTCCCGTCCATATCTATCTCCAGGGACAGGTCTCCAGCCGCGACCCTTCCCAGGATGCCCGCGATATCTTTCGAATCTTCTTCCATCCGGCGTTCAGCAAGCCTGCTGACGTAGAATCCCATGCCGATGGCCAACAGCATCCCAAGGACAACGAAGATTGGCAGGTTGTTTCCCGTCCCTTTCTCCGGCGCGTCCGGGGTCTTTGCCATACGAGCGGCCGCGGCCTCGGTGATCTTCTTCACGGATTCGTCAAAGGCGCCCAGGGATTTCTGGAACTCTGGGTCACGGAGGGCCTTGGAAGCGTCCGCGATGCTGTTCTTCAGGGCTAACTGAACCACCTTTTCCTTGTTGGCCGTGATGGAGGCCAGATCCTTTTTCAGCGCTTCCACCCTTGTTTTTTCTTCAGCCGAGGCCGCGTTCTTCTCCAGAATTGAGACACCGGAGGCTATCCTGGCGTCCAGTTCCTGAACGGATGCCAGTCTGGTTTTCACGTCAGCCGCGTTTTTCGCCTCGGTTATCTCCTTCAGCAGATCACGCTCAAGACGGACCGCTCCGTTTATTTTCAATACTGAAACAACCGGGAGAGCTTCCACTGCGGAATCCTGCTTTGCCGCGTTTTTTACACGAGACACTCCAATGCCTCCCACAATCCCGATAAGGATTGCGGATACGACAAAGCCGGCGAAGATTCTGGCCTTAAGGCTCATACCGCTGGAGTTTTCAGATGTACTCATTTTTTTTCCTTTCTATTGATGTGGTTTCAAAAAGTCATTACCAAAACGGTTTTCGTCGGAAATCCAGACTGTAAACTCCTGAAATCATGGATACCTGGTGGAATCATTCAGGCATGACGGATCGAATCAGCGAAAGCATCTATGCTACCTCGGCTTCACCTGCCTCCTGCAAAGCTACTGCCTCTTCAAAGCTGAATATCCTGTCCGTATCCAGTATTATGACAAACTCCTCTCCCAGCTTTCCCATGCCGCTGATGAAATCTATATTCAGCTTCATGCCGATGCGCGGTGGGGGTTCTATCTGCGACGGCTCCAACTCCAGCACCTCTTCCACGGAATCAGCCAGGGCGCCGACGATGGTGGTCTCCCCTTCGATGGAGACCTCCAGGACAATGATGCAGGTGTCCACCGTCTTTTCCGTGGCGTCCATGCCGAATTTCAGCTTCATGTCCACGACTGGCACGACACTGCCCCGCAGGTTGATGACGCCGCGCATGAAGTCGGGGGTCCGGGGCACCTTGGTGATGCTGATGAAGTCAAGAATCTCCCTCACCCTGGCCACATCCACGGCAAACGTCTCGTGGGCCAGTTTAAAGGTCAGATATTGTTTCGCCGCCTTTTCCGATGCCTCCATAGATGCTCCTTTTTCTGGATTTTCCGGAACAAGAATAGGTTTCGCGACGCGCTTGATCCGCGAAACCGTTGAGCTTGTATCCCAGAATGCCTGTCATCCGCCAGAGGACGTTATCGCCCCTAGGTGGTATGGTTTCCGTTTCGGAAATTTTCATCGGAACTTTAGTTCTTTTTGTTCACTTTTCTGTTAATCCGCAGTGGAAGCATTTAACTTCCTTGAATTTTTCTAACCATGCCGCTATACTGGCCGCCGCATGTAATTTTCTACCCATGGAGTCTTCATGAATATACACGAATACCAGGCCAAGGAAATCCTGCGATCCTACGGCATCCCGATCCCAAGAGGACGCGCGGCTTACACGGAGGCGCAGGTGGAAAAATCCGCCAGGGAAATGGGGGGACGCTGTGTCGTAAAGGCCCAGATCTACGCGGGCGGCCGGGGCAAGGCCGGCGGAGTCCGCCTGGCGGAGAACGCGGAAGAAGCGCTCAAGGCGGCTAAAGACCTGTTCGGCAAGACCCTCGTCACACCCCAGACTGGTCCTGACGGGCTGGTGGTCAGGCGCCTCCTGGTGGAGGAAGCCGTAGGGATCGCAAGGGAATTTTACCTCTCCATCACCCTTGACCGGCAGTCCTCACGCTACTGCCTGATTGCGTCAGCCGAAGGGGGAATGGAAATCGAGGCGCTGGCTGAGAGATCGCCGGAAAAGATTCATATCGTCACCATAGACCCGCTTCTGGGTCTGAAACCCTATCAGGCGAGAAAGATCGCCCTCGCCCTGGGCATGAGAGGCAGGCTCTGCGAGGAGTGCGTCACCCTGATGATGAACCTCTACCGCTGCTGCCTCGAAAAGGACTGCTCCCTGGTGGAGATCAATCCCCTGGTAGTGACGAACGCGGACTGGCTGATGGCCATGGACGCCAAGATCAATTTCGACGACAACGCCCTCTTCCGTCACCCGGAATACCAGGAAATGACGGACCTGTCCCAGATAGACCCGCTGGAAATAACCGCCGGCGAGTTTGACCTTTCCTATATAAAGCTGAAAGGCAATATCGGCTGCATGGTAAACGGCGCCGGCCTTGCCATGGCCACCCTTGACATGCTCAGCGAATACGGCGGGGCGCCGGCCAACTTCCTCGACGTGGGCGGCGGGGCCACAAAGGACCGCGTTGCCGCCGCATTCAGGATCATCCTGGGCGATGCGGATGTAAAAGGCATATTTGTCAACATCTTCGGAGGCATAATGCGCTGCGACATCATCGCCGAAGGAATCATCGCCGCGGCGGAGGAGGCGGGATGTCCGCTCCCCATCGTCGTACGCATGGACGGTACACTCGTTGAGGAAGGGAAGCGGCTCCTGACCGGGTCAGGCCTGAACGTCCGCTTCACCCATGACCTGACGGAAGGGGTCCAGGCCATCGTGGGGATGACCGGCGAACACCGGCAATAAATCGGGTGAGAACCGACCACTAATCGGGCGAACACGAGGTTCGCCCCTACCGAGTAAATCAGGCAATTATTTTTTCATATGGAGTTTCCCCATGTCCGTTCTAGTGAATAAGGATTCAAAAATATTGGTACAGGGTATAACCGGCCGGACGGGTCTTTTTCACACCCGCCAGTGCCGCGACTACGGAACGAATATTGTCGCGGGAGTTACCCCGGGCAAGGGCGGCGCCGTTATCGAAGGTATTCCGGTGTTTGATACGGTGGAAGAAGCGGTCAGCGAGACAGGCGCGAACGTTTCCCTGATCTTCGTCCCTCCTCCGGGCGCAGCGGATGCGGTGCTGGAAGCCGCGGCGGCGGGACTGGGACTCGCGGTCTGCATCACCGAAGGCATCCCGGTGCGTGACATGGTCTTCGTAAAAAGGGCGCTGCGGGAATCAGGGATGGTGATGATAGGGCCCAACTGTCCCGGCATCATCACGCCCGGAGAATGCAAGGTCGGCATCATGCCGGGCGACATCCACCTGAAGGGAAGGATAGGGGTCGTCTCCCGCAGCGGCACCCTTACCTATGAAGCGGTCAAACAGCTTACGGTGACCGGTCTCGGCCAGACTACCTGCATCGGCATCGGCGGGGATCCGATTATCGGCCTGAATTTCCTGGACGCCCTTCGCCTTTTCAATGATGATCCTGAGACCGAAGGGGTATTCCTCATCGGTGAGATAGGAGGAGGAGCGGAGGAAGAGGCCGCCGCATGGATCCGTGACCACATGAAAAAGCCCGTCGCGGCCTTTATCGCCGGCCGCACCGCGCCGCCGGGAAAACGCATGGGGCACGCAGGCGCCATCATCAGCGGAGGCAAGGGCAAGGCGGAAGACAAGATCCGCGTCCTGAAAGAATGCGGGGTAGAGGTTGCCCCTGGCCCGGCGCGGATGGGCGAAACAATGGTCCGGGCCATGAAATAGATCGTTAAGGCCCCAAGCGCCTTGATTTTGCCGTTGTCGCCTTTATACTTCAACCTGATACACGGGGCGATGAGACCATCGCCGGAACGGAGTGATGCCATGGATATTGTTACTGCTGTATGGATCGTGATCGCGGTTGTTCTGGTAGTGGTATCGGTCTTTCTGATTCAGACTCTCATCGAAATCCGGCGGGCGGCGATCTCCGCCAGGAGCCTCCTGGCACGCATCGATACCGATCTCGTCCCGGTCACAAGGGACCTGCACGAAGTCCTTGCCGATCTGAGGGTAACAACCCGCGGCATAGCTTCACGGGTGGAGGATGTCAAGTCGGCCATGACGGCGGTCGGCGATACGGGAAGAAACATAAGCATGATCAATGCGGCAATAGGAAATGTGGCGGATCTTCTGTCCCGCGTTTCACTTCTATCCACCGGGGCCAAAGCAGCGGGACAGTATGTTTGCGACAGAATATCAAGGAAAAGGGGGTAACAGGCATGTCGTATGAAGATAGGGGTTCAAGTTTGGCGTCAGTTGTCGTATCGTTTCTCGCGGGCGCCGCAATCGGTTCCGGATTGGCTCTGCTCTTCGCGCCGAAGACGGGCCGGGAGGTGCGTGAACAGATCAAAGACCTGACGGACGACGCGGTCGACAGGATCAAGGAGTACGCGAAAGAAGCCCAGGACAAAATCAAGTCCACCTATGAATGCAGCAGGGAAGCGGTCATGGAAAAGAAAACCATCATCAGCTCTGCCATCGAGGCAGGCAAAGAGGCTATTGAAAAGGAAAAGGAGCGGCTGAACGAGCAGCACAAATCCTAGACGGACGGACAAAGAAGCCCACGAAAGAGTGGGCTTCTTTGTCCGCGCAACCTGACTCCGGCAAGAAAGGTATTGATATGGCCGACCGGCGCCCCGGGGACAAGGACATCTTCACTTCCATCAACCGCTTTCTCAGAGAATTCGAACCGGACGGGTGCAGCAGGGTCAAAAGCTGCGCAGCGAGGTTTCTCCGGGCCGCAACAGCCGTCACCGGCAAGTTCCTGGAACACAAATGCCCCCTGCGCGCTTCGGCCCTCTCTTTCACCACCATACTTTCCATTGTACCCTTTCTCGCCCTCGCCTTCGCCATACTGAAGGGTCTTGGCGTCCAGAATGCCCTGGAACCACTGGTCATCAAACATCTCTCAGCCGGTTCCGGCGATGTGGTAGACAGAATAATCTCCTATATCAACAACACAAAGATGGCTTCACTGGGCGCCATCGGGCTTGCCGCGCTCATCGTAACGGTAATCTCCCTCCTGGGCAGCATTGAAGACGCCTTCAACGAGATATGGGGAGTGGAAGAAACAAGATCCATCTACCGGAAATTCAGCGACTATCTGAGTGTAGTGGTCAGCGGACCGATACTTCTCCTGGCCGCCCTGAGCGTCACCACCACCCTGCAAAGCCAGAAGCTGGTGCGCTGGCTGATGGAAACGGCCTACTTCGGCGATCTTCTACTCTTTTCATTCCGCATCATTCCATATGTGAGCATCTGGCTGGCCTTGGTGTGCATGTTCAGCTTCATTCCCAACACCAAGGTGAAAATAACTTCAGCGCTATTCGGCGGAGTCCTGGCCGGTACGGCATGGCAGATCGCGCAGTGGGGTTACGTCCATTTCCAGATCGGAGTCGCAAAGTACAACGCCATATACGGCACGCTGGCGGTCCTGCCCATCTTCATGGTATGGATCTATACCAGTTGGCTAATCGTCCTGTTCGGGGTGGAGCTAGTAGTTGCTCATCAGAGCAGGAATACCTTTCTGCACGACTTCGAACCGGCAAGGCTCAGCTTCGCGACCAGGGAAGCCACGGCCCTGCTAATCCTTCTCGTGGTGGCTGACGCATTTTACCGTAAGGAAAAACCCTGGACCGTGGAAAGGCTCTCAAAGGAACGGGGCTTGCCGCCGCGTACAGTGCGGAAGATTCTCTCAAAAATGGCCGCGGCAGGCTACCTGGTCGTTGAGGAAGGCAAGCAGGCATACTATCCCGCACAGGCATTGGAGCACGCGCGAATAGACGCCTTCCTGAAGGATATCAGGTCTGAGGGAGAAGAGTTTCCGCTGCAGGCGTCTGACCGTCTGGGAGAAATGGCGCGCGGCCTAATAGCACGCATTGAATCCGGCGCCGTCACTTCCCTGGAAGGACTTACCCTTAAAGACCTGATGCAACGCCTGGCGACGGGCGATGACCCGCCATTGTCCGAGGATAACACCGGCGCCACACACCCGACAGCGCCACCCTCGCCTGCTTCATCCGCCGGAGGAAGTTGAAAGAGCCGCGGAATGAACTGGTGTCCCCGGTCAGGTGAATGTCCTCATTCGACAAGCTATTGATTTTACTTTGCGTCCTTTGCGATTTTGCGTAAGACTGCCTTTTTCAGGTTCTGCACAATAACCGGTATCCCCACTGGAACGGATCATGCCTATTGCCGTATTCGATGCCATAAAAGGAAATATCAGCTCATTCCTGGGCGGAGCGGAGGTAGCCCTGCTGCCCCACGACGCGGGGTCCGCTTCCGCCGAAACAACCATCACCGAGATCCTGACCTTCGAAGATCGCGCCTATTGTTTCACGGCCCGGAGGGAAGCGCTACCCTTCACGCGCAGCGAAATCTCCTTCTGCCGCGAACTGCTGACGGCTTTTTCAGGCCTTTTCAACGGCTTCCAGCAGGAGGATTACGCGGCCCATTTCCGCACGGCGCTCCTGGCATCGATAATGGACATTACAGTGGCCCGCTCGCTGAGGGGAGACCATCGCAAAGGTTTCTGGCCGATACAGCAACTGATCCAGCTGCTGAAACATCTCTCCTACCAGCGCTATGAGGGAAAACCGGCCACAACCGGGTTCCTTGTATATCGCACCACCCCCCAGCTCCTGGGCAAAGCCGTGAGGGAACGACACCATACACTGTTCCCGTTGAAGCCGCACCAGGACATATCCCCGGATTTCTTCCGCAACCCCCTCCCCTACCGCATTGTCGACGGAACCAACCTCTTCTTTACCGCAAATGTCCAGATGCAGGTAACAGGGATCCTGCGCACCTCCCATGTCTCGCTCCAGACCGACATAGAACGCCTCACCCAGAGGGAGATATTTTCCCTGGTCAGGCGCACCGGCCAGGGTGCGTTTGCCGTGACGGTAAACGAGGCTTCGGAGATAGAGGTGCTGATCAGTCCGGCCAAGCTGCTGGTGCGGCGCAAAGGCGCCTGGGCAATCTTCGACCCGGACATCTTTCGCTCTTTCCTGGCGGGCGCCATCGACGAAGGATCCGCCGATGAGCTGCTCTGGTCGGTATACGCCCTGTCCAAGGAGAGGCTCGGCACGGTCATCCTCATCTTCAGCAAGGGGACTCGCAACCTCTCCCGCCTGAAGAAAGGCTCCGTGGGCGGGGACGATCCCATTGGCCGCCTCCTGGTTGGCCGGGTCAGGAAACGGACCATCAGCGAGTTGAAGAAAGCCGGCATCCTGCTCCGCATCCTCTCATCCGATGGCATGACGGTATTCAGCGAGAAAGGGAGGCTGATGGAAACCGGGTTTATCTTCGACACATCCTATGCCAGGGAGGTGGTGACCGGTGGGGGACGAACAACGGCAGCCAGCGCCGCATCCTATTTCGGCAGGGTAATCAAGGTTTCACAGGACGGCCCCATAGAACTGTACCATGACGGCCGGCTCGTCTATCGTTTCGGGTAGGGCCTGGTAACACCTCCTCGCGGCATCTCGCCTCCCTTTCACTGGCAGGCTTAACTCACCAGAACTGTCCAGAACCAGATTTCAAGCACCCCCTTTTCACGCAACAGAAAGAAATCAGGGATCAGCATAGACAGGCGGAAGAATAAGCAGACGAGAGACGGGGCAAGGACCTCCATTGGCGCAACTGGTTGTGCAGACTCCCTCTGATATGTTATGCTCCGCCTTCCGGGATAGACCTTGGAGCAGTCGCCGTGGCTACATACCGGCCTGGATTATATACCGAATACCAATCACAAAGGACAACCATATGTCATCTAGTCGTTTCATTATTACGGTCATAGGACTGGACCGTGTGGGCATCGTTGCCGGCATCAGCAGGGTAATGGCCGAACACAGCGTCAATATAGCCGATATCAGACAGACCATCATGAAGGACCTTTTCACGATGATCATGCAGGCCGAGGTCAAGTCCGCGGGATTCAATCTGGCGGCCTTCCAGGAAGCCATGGCCGCCATCGGAAAAGAGCTGGGCGTTCAGGTCATCGTTCAGCATGAAGATGTTTTCCGCTTCATGCACAGAATCTGAGGAGGACCTGACATGCCTATACATCCGGAAGAGATACTTGAAACCATCAAGATGGTGACCAACGAGCACCTGGATATCAGAACCGTCACCATGGGCATCAACCTGCGCGGATGCAGCCATCCAGACATCAGGGTATTCAACGAACAGGTCCATGCCCACATCCTGTCACACGCCGAAAACCTGGTCCGCACAACCGACGCCATACAGAGCCTGTACGGCATCCCCATCATCAACAAGCGCATCTCGGTCACCCCCATCGCCATAGTAGCGGAAAGCTGCCGGGCCGACGACCTGGTTTCCGTGGCCGAAACCCTGGACCGGGCCGCGCAAGATGCGGGCATCGACTTCATAGGCGGCTTCAGCGCCCTGGTACAAAAGGGGATTACACCCGGCGACCTGAGGCTCATCACCTCCATTCCACAGGCCATGGCACAGACGAAAAAGGTCTGCTCCTCGGTCAATGTGGCCACGACCAAGGCCGGAATCAACATGGACGCCGTCTCCCTCATGGGGCGCATCGTCAAGGAAACCGCGGATCTGACCTCTGCGCGGGGGGGCATCGGCTGCGCCAAGCTGGTAGTGTTCGCCAATGCGCCGGAGGACAACCCGTTCATGGCCGGGGCCTTCCACGGCATCGGCGAACCCGACTGCGTCATCAACGTGGGTGTCAGCGGCCCCGGCGTAGTAAACACCGCGGTGCGCTCTCTTCAGAATCCCACCCTGGGCGATATCGCCGAATGCATCAAGAAGACCGCCTTCAAGATCACCCGTATGGGCGAGATGGTGGGGAGGGAGGTGGCGCAAAGGCTCGGCGCCCAGTTCGGTGTGCTGGACCTCTCCCTGGCGCCGACCCCGGCCGTCGGCGACAGCGTGGCCGCCATCCTGGAGGCCATGGGACTGGAAAGCTGCGGCACCCACGGCACCACCGCCGCCCTGGCGCTCCTGAACGACGCCGTCAAGAAGGGAGGCGCCATGGCTTCATCATCGGTGGGCGGCCTTAGCGGCGCGTTCATCCCGGTGAGCGAGGACGAAGGCATGATCCGGGCCGTTCAACGGGGCTCCCTTTCCCTGGACAAGCTGGAGGCCATGACCTGCGTCTGCTCCGTAGGTCTGGACATGATAGCCGTCCCAGGAGACACTTCGCCCGCCACTATCTCGGCCATCATCGCGGACGAAATGGCCATTGGAATGATCAACAGGAAAACCACTGCCGTGCGCATCATCCCGGCGCCGGGCAAAAAGGTTGGAGACATGGTGGCGTTCGGGGGCCTGCTGGGGACCGCCCCGGTCATGCCCGTTCACAACTTCAGCTCGGAGGAATTCATCGCCCGCGGTGGCAGGATACCGGCGCCCATACAGTCCCTGACCAACTGATGGAAGCCGCGCGCAATCGGGCGAACACAAGGTTCGCCCCTGCAATCTTTTCAGTTGGCGTCCCGCCCGCGGTATTCCTTTACCCCGAATCGGTACAGGAACTGCTGCAGGCCTTCCGGAGGAAGTTCAAAACCGAAGGGCCAACCCGGATTCAGCGCGAAACCAGCATTTTCATAGACTCTCCGAAGAAACCAGCAGGTATCGACCGCCACCGCATGCGGATAGTCCGGATTCCTGGACACGGCCTGCCTTGCGCGCTCCAGGCTGCTGAAGGTGGCAACCGCCATGTAACCCATGGGTGACTGAATCGCCAGCGGATTGAAATGGGTGTCCGGACCAGTGATGTCCACGTCCCTGTCGGCCAGGATCACCACCTGTGAATCCAGCATTATTTCCAGAAATTCGGTAATCTGTATTTCCCTCCTGTACATTGACAGCAGTTTTTCTTCCAGAGGATTGTTCGGCTTGAATTGGTTCTGCATGGATAGATTGTCCTTTCGCGCAGATGCGGCGCACAGGGACTATGACATCTCATGGTTCCCGCTCGCATCGTTTGATATTCGTATATATAACGCCGGGCTAATATGATCAGGAAAGAGACGCATGTCAAGAGCAAAGAACCGCCGGAATCCCCATTATCAGCGGCAGGCTTCTTTACATTTCATCCGATTCAAGGTATCCTTTCATGAAATTTAACAGAGGACGGCGGACTGGGTCACTCTTCGTCGTCCAAACCCGCACGGGAAAAGGAGGGTGTATGCGTACGTTGATCGTTGTTCTGTCGGTAGCGCTTCTGGCAATGGGACCCCTGGGTTGTCAAAAGAAAGAGGGACCGGCGGAGGAAGCAGGAAAGCAGATTGATCAGGCGGTAGAAAATGCAGGTACAGCCGTCGAAGAAGCGGGCAAGAAGGCAGGGGAGACAGCGGAGAAAGCAGGTTCAGCCGCCGAAGGAGTCAAGGAAAAAGCGGAAAAGAAACTGGATGAAGCCGCCCAGAAACTCAAGGACACCGCGGAAAAAATCGACAAGAAGGTAGACGATAAAATAAAGAGCGGCACGGAAAAGGCGGCCCAGGAACTGGAAGGCGCCGGCAAGGCAATGAAAGAAAAGGTAAAATAAATAAGTCTGATAAACAAGGTGGAGAAATCCGGATGTATCAGACAACCCGGGCGTGCGGCTTCCGCATGTCCGTAACGGCATGATGAACTTCATGCCATATCCAGTGGCAAGAGGCCCCTGGCCGCTTTTATGCGGTCAGGGGCTTTTTTTGAATGAAACAGGGGATAATCGCTATTTCTCCCGGCGGTAAGGCCATGCCATGACCCCGCCTTCCAGCACCTTCACGTTTTTCCAGCCGTTGGCCTCCAGTATGATGGCCGCTTCATACCCCCGCAGGGAGATCTTGCACCAGCAGATGATCTCCCGTTCCTTATCACTGGGGAGATCGTTCAGGCGGCGCCTGAGATCCCCGATGGGGATCATGGTTTCGCCGATGCCGAGTCGCATGGCGTCGAACTCGTCCGGGGTGCGGACATCCAGGAGGAACGGCTTCTCTCCCTTGTCCAGCTTCTCTTTCAGCTCGACAGGCCCCAGGCCTTTCAGACGCCCCTTGAGCTTGTTTTCCATGATGTGGGCAGTGGCGATGAAGTGGTCTATGGCCAGAGAGAAAGGGGGCGCGTAGGGAAGGTCGGCATTGACAACATCGGCGACCGTCAGTTTGCCCAGAATAGCAATGGCTGCCGTGGCAATCTGTTTTCCCACGTCACCGGGGCCTACGCACTGGACTCCGAGGATCCTGCCGGTATCGGCATCGACAACCATCTTGGAAATAAGCAACCTGGCGCCCATGAATTCGGGCCTGTCGAGGCTGGCGTTGATGACTGTCACCACATTGTACCCCTCCTGGCGGGCCCGGCCTTCGGACAGGCCGGTGGAACCGGCGTTGAAATCGAAGACCTTGCAGATGCCGGTGTGGATGGTCCCTGGAAATGTGACACTGTTGCCCAGCGCCGCGTTCTCGCCGGCGACCCTCCCCTCCAGATTGGCCAGGTCGCCGAACGGCGCGCGGGTCTTCTTGCCGGTGATGCGGTGCACCAGTTCCACGCAGTCGCCCACCGCGTAGATATCGGGGTCGGAGGTCTGCATGTGCTCATCCACCAGAATGCCACCGGTAGCGCCTATTTCCAGGCCTGCCGCCTGGGCCAGGTCCGTGTTGGGGATGACTCCGATGGCAAGAACCGCCAGTTCGCAGGGGAGTTCCGTGCCGTTTTCCAGGCGGACCGCGGTCAGCTTGCCGTTCTCTCCAATGAATCCGGCCAGCTTGACATCGGTAATGACGTTGGCAGCCTTGCTGCGCACGTGGTTTTCCAGCGCCTCGGCCAGTTCCCAGTCCAGAAACACCAGTATCTGGGGCAGCATCTCAATGACCGTGATGTCGATGCCCGACAACTGGAGCGCTTCGCAGGTCTCAATGCCAATCAATCCGCCTCCGATGACCACGGCCTTCTTGATGCTCGCCTCGTCACGGATTCGGCGGAGGAAATCGGCGTCACGCATGGACTGGAGGGTAGTTACCCCGTCCAGGTCGATGCCGAAAACCGGCGGCTTGCGGGCACGGGCGCCGGTTGCTATGATCAGCTTGTCATAGGAAATTTCATCCACAGATCCGCTCTTCAGGTCACGGCAGTGGACGACCCTGCGATCGCGGTCAATGAAGGTCACCTCTGTTTCCGTCCGGGCGTTGATTCCCTTGGTATTGACGAAATAATTCGGGTCGCGCACTTCGCCGTAAGGTGTGCTGAGCAGGGCCTTGCGATCGTTGAAAACCCCGGCGACAAAGTACGGATACCCGCATGAAGCCATGGACATTTCCGCCGCCCGCTGGATGATGGTGACTTCCGCGGAGGGGTCCAGTCTTTTCGCTCGGGCCGCGGCCTTTGGTCCGGCGGCCGAACCGCCAATGACGACGATCTTCTTGTTCATGATTCAGTTACCTCCCTTGATTTATCCTGGAGTCGGCAGTTGGAGGCATCCTCCGCTCTCTACGGACACCTCAACCGCCGGTTTTAGGTTTATTTAACCCAGATTTTCCATTTGCCGATCTTGCCGGTAATGATCTGATGTGGT
>CAZFCG010000012.1:0-26499 GCA_964517595.1 uncultured Geobacter sp.
GAAACAGCCAACATGAGCGACTGTACCACCTCCTTAGCTTAAGTTAGCGCTTATGGGGGGTTGGGGAGAGGGTGAAAAGGGTAACATGCGATATTTCGGCAACTTTCCCCCTCTCCCTATCCCTCTCCCACCAGGGGAGAGGAGACTTCTTTGAGATTTGCATGATGCTCCGACGTGAGCGATTTCGCTGGAATGGTTTTCATGAAAGTACATGACGATATAATTGAAATGGTACTTCAACACTATCCGTCTACCCAGGCCATCTATCTCTTCGGAAGCTATGGTACAGAGTATGAAATGTCGGAGAGCGATGCCGACATCGCCCTGCTGTTGCCGCCCGATGTCTCCCCAAAAACCGGTTATCTTGTCATGACCAGGCTTTCTTCAGCGCTGGAATCCCTGCTGAAAAGGGATGTGGACCTCATCAACCTCAGGCAGGCGTCGACCGTGCTGCGGAAAGAAGTGGTTGCCGCGGACCGCCGCATTTACACGGGTGACGGATATGCCGCCGACGAGTTCGAGATGCTGACCCTGTCCCTGTACCAGAAACTGAACGAGGAAAGGGCCGGGATAGTGAAAGACGCCATGGCGGGCGGGAGGTTGTATCAGGTATGAATGACATCGTCCTGAACAAAAAAGAGAGTATCGAGCGCTGTATCAGGCAAATTCGCAGGTACTACGGACGACACTCGGACCTCCCCTTCGAAGAGGATTTCATGAAGCAGGACGCCATCGCTCTGAATATGCAGCGCGCCTGCGAACAGTGCATCGACCTGGCGAATCACACGATTCGCGTGAAAAAACTCGGGCTTCCCAAGGAAAGTCGCGAGAGTTTCCGTCTTCTCGCGGAGAACCTCGTTATCCCCAAAGACCTTGCCGTACGCCTGGAATGCATGGTCGGGTTCAGGAACGTTCTGGTCCACGAGTATCAACGATTCGACATCCGACTGATGATCGATGTCATCGAAAACCGCCTGGATGATTTGCTGCTTTTCGTGGACTGCATCGTGCGGGATTTTATCAATGCCTCAATGGAATGATTTACGTTTTATTCGCTCCTGATAAATGAACAAGATCCATCCGTAAATAATCTTCTTAATCCGGAAAAAAGGTCACTCAAGCGCCCATGCCCGGCAAACTCCACATCGAACAATTCGGCCCGATCCACGCCCTGCCGATCCTCCATTACAAGATGGAATTCGCCTCCCTGACGCGCCGGGCGATGGATATGGCAAGGCCCGACTGTGTGGCCGTCGAGCTCCCCCATACCCTGCGGGATCATTTCCTGCGGGGCATCGGCCGCCTTCCCCAGGTATCGGTCCTTCGCTACGAGGTCCGCCTCTCCAGGAAGCGGGGCGATGAACGATACCGGACGGTCCATCTCCTAATGGAACCCGCGGACCCCCTGGTGGAGGCGGCGCGTCTGGCCCTGGAGCGGGATATACCCATCGCCTGCGTGGATGTGGACCTGGAGGAGTATCCGCGCCATGAAGAGCATTTTCCCGATTCCTATGCCGTGCAGCGCATCGGTCTCGGCGCCTACTACCGCGAGTACCTCAATGCCCGCGGCGGCGAGGGGCCTTGCAGGGAAGACCTTCTGAGGGAGCGGGGCATGGCCTTTCGCCTTCGGGAACTGGCGAGCCGGCATGAGCGTATCCTGTTCGTGTGCGGCATGGCCCACCTGGAACGGGTGAAGGATTTCTTCGGCCGGCCCCAGGCCGCGCCCCTGGAGCGGGTAAAGCGGGAGGGGATCGCCCTCTTCAACCTCCACCCCGATTCCTGCCCCGAGATCCTCGGGGAATACCCTTTCCTCTCCGCCCTGTACGAGATGCGCCGCGGCCCGCTGCCGCCGGAACCGGCAACGGAACAGGGGTCCCTGCGCAAGAGTTTTCATGTCTTTGAACTGATTGACGGGGGCCGCAAGGACGTTCCGGAAGAGCGGATACTCTACGAATCCGTACTGAGAAGCGCTCATCACTCGGGACGCGCGGGTGAAGGCCCGGACCGGCAGCGCGCCATACTGCGCCTGTTCCGGGAGGCGTCCCGCCATTACCGCCAGGAGACCGGTGACACTGTTCATCTTTGGCAGAAACGCGCCTTTTTCCGTTTCTCCCGCAATTACGCTCTGACAACGGGGAGGCTGCTTCCGGACCTCTATCAGATGCTGGCCTCGGCCCGGGGGTGCGTGGACGACAACTTCGCCTACGCCTTCTGGCGCCTGGCGGGTTTCTATCCGTGGCAGAAAGAGACGGCGGACCTTCCCACCATACGCCTCAGACCCGAGGATGTGGCCGACGGCTGTCTGCGCATCCGCTTCCGACCAAAAGCACGCAAGTCCCGCAAGGGGCTTTCCCACCTCAGGTTTCTCCAGCGGAAGAGGGAGAAGCATCCCGGCGAATGGCTGAAGGGATTCGACGACCCTTCCATCTGCTCCTGGCCCCCCGAAGACCTGATTATCGAGGATTACGGCCGCTTCCTCAAGCAAAAGGGAGCCAGGCAGCTCTCGGAGGAACAGAGCCGCGTGGCGCCTTTCTCCTCGTCCATGATGGACGGCGTCGACATGCGGGAGACCCTGCGCAATCTCCACGAGGGGAGGATATACGTGCGGGAGAACCTGCGCGTCCGCGGAGGAGTGGGAAGCGTGGTGGTCATCTTCGACGAGGATAAGGGAAGGGAGAGGTACCCGTATCTCATGACATGGCTGGGGGAACATGACCAGGAATCGGACATGGCCCTGTACGCCACCAGGCCGGAGGGCAACGTGGTGGGGCCTGGCATCTGCCGTTGCGAATACGGAGGCTTCCTCCTCTCCTACCCTCCCCGCCGGATGTACGACGTGTGGCGGGACGGAGACTATTCCTTTGCCAGAAGCAAGGCGGAGACGCTCCTGCTGGCTGCCCTGGATTATTCCCTTGAAAAACACGTGGTCTATGTGGCGGCGCGGCCGCCCAGGAGCTGTTTCCGGCAGATTGCTGCGCGTCTCGGCAAGAAGGTCGTGTACATCCCCCTTGGCGCCCTTTCTCCGCTGAAACTGAAAAAACTCCGGGTATTCCATGTGCTGTCGGGACGGGACAAAAGAGAGACAGCCGGGGATTACATATGGTGACGGGGCGGGAAAAGTGTGGTATACATCAAACAGGCGGGCCGGAACATTGCTTTCCGGAAATGGAACACAAGGAACCACCGCCGGCATCTAATTTCTTTGAAATCATTTTCTGATTGAGATACGGGGGAAAGGATGAACAAGAGCCATCGCCGCTATGTAAGACTGGATTCTCTGAACCTGCTGGAATACGTGCTCCTGGACGACAAGGGGGAGATCGTGACGCGGGCCATGGGAAGGACCCTCAATATCAGCGAAAAGGGAATCCTCCTGGAGACGCACATCCCCTTTGAACCCGGGCGCATCATCAGGGTCACCATCGGCCTGGAAGAAGACCTGGTGGATATCAGGGGGCAGGTGAAACATTCGGAGATGAGCGGCAACAACTGTTTCAGCGCCGGAATCGAGTTCCTGGAGATAGACGGCGAAGGAAGCAGGGTCATCCAGAACTATCTCGAGGCCTTCGAGGCCTTCAACGGCTAGGAAATCCTCTCCGGAACCGGGACACCCCGGAAGGATCCATCCGGCCTTGATTAACAGACAGGAAAGACACGAGAAAGGGCTTGCTCGCGGCGGAAACCGCGGACGAGCCCTTTTCGCATCCCTGGCCGCCCGGCCCTCAGTCCCTGAACTGCAACTGATACAGCCTGTAGTATAAAGCCTTGCGCGCCATGAGTTCGTCATGGCTTCCCTCTTCCGCCTTCTCCCCCCTGTGTATGACAACTATCCGATCAGCGTCCCGCACCGTGGAGAGCCGATGGGCCACCACCAGGGAGGTGCGACCCGCCAGCAGGCCCCTGAGCCCCTCCTGGATGAGACGTTCACTGGCGGTATCAACGCTGGCCGTGGCCTCGTCCAGGACCAGGATCTCGGGGTCGAAGGCCACGGCCCGGGCAAAGGAGATGAGCTGCCGCTCTCCCGCCGAGAAGTTTACCCCCCGCTCGCGCACCTCCTCATTGAAACCGCCCGGCAGGTTCCTGATGAAGCGGTCCGCGCCCACCAGTTTCGCCGCGGCCTCCATTCGGGCGGTCGCCGCGTCATCACCCAGCGAGATATTGTAGCCGACGGTTCCGGTAAACAGGAACGGTTCCTGAAGGACCACGCCGATACGTGACCGGAGCTCCGTCAGGGGGATAGAACGTATGTCGTTACCGTTAACGGCTATTTCTCCCCTTCCCGTCTCGTAAAGCCGGGAGAGAAGACGGGTTACAGTGGTTTTTCCGCCGCCCGTCTCTCCCACCAGGGCAACCTTCTCGCCCCGCCGGATGGTCAGGTTCAGACCCTTCAGGACGAAGTCTTCGCCGTTGTAGGCGAACCAGACGTTGCGGAATTCGATGGTCTCGATGGGGGATATCCCGCCCTCCCCCATCAAGGAAGGAGGGGATGCACTAGCGCTCTCTCCCCTTGTGGAAGTGATGAGCGTAATATCGCCCTTTACCATTGTGGGAGGAAATTGGGCAATATCACCCTCTCCCCTTGTGGGAGAGGGCTGGGGAGAGGGGGCGGGGGCCTCCACATCCAGCAGGCCAAAGATCCTCTCCAGGGCCGCCATAGCCCCCTGCATGATGGAATACTTGGCCGAAAGGTCCCGGATAGGCGAGAAGAATTTCTCGATGTACTGGATGAAGGCCACCAGGGCGCCGAAGGTCAGGGTCCCAGCCACAATCTCTCCTCCCCCATACCAGATGATGAGACCGACGGCCACGGACGACAGTGCCTCCACCGCCGCGAACAGGGCCGCGTCCCAGGTGATCACCGGCAGGTTGGCGTCCCGGTAGGCGGCGTTGAGGCGGGTGAATTCCCGCTGTTCGGTCCTCTGGCGGTTGAAGAGCTGCACCACTGTCATGCCTCCGATACTCTCGGCCAGGAACGAGTTCAGGTTGGACAGCCGCGCCCGGACCTCGCGAAAGGCGGTTCGCATCCGGGTGCGGAAGGTGAAGACGATGTAGAAGAGGACCGGCAGGACGCTGAAGGTGACCAGAGAAAGCTTCAGGTTCATCCACAGCATGACCCCGATGATGCCCGCCAGGACGAGGATGTCACCGACGATGGTGATGATGCCGGCGGTGAACATCTCGCCCAGGGCCTCCACGTCGCTGGTGACCCTGGTGACAAGCCCGCCGGTGGCGGTCTTGTCGAAAAAGGAAGCGGAACGGCGCTGGATGTGGCCGAACAGCTCCACGCGCAGGTCGAACATCACCCTCTGGCCCAGGTACTGAAGGAGATAGATCTCCAGGTAGGTCAGCAGGCCGTCCGCCACGATGAGGGCAAAATAGCCGAGAGACAGGAAGGGGAGCCCCTCCATCCTGCCTGCCGTGATGTGGCTGTCGATGGCGACCTTCAGTATCCAGGGCTGGGCGAGCTTCGTCGCGGTGATGAAGGGGAGAAGGAGGAGAGTCCACGCCACCAGCCACCGGTACGGGCGGAGATAGCCCAGGAAACGCCCCAGGAGCCTCCTGTCATACGCCTTGCCCAGTATTTCGTCTTCGTAGATGCCGCCAAAATGCATAGTAATTATTCCGATTTCCCCGGACCCACCGGGTTTTGAGAACCTCTTGGCCTGCCGCTGGTTCAGTAACGCTCGATCTCTTCCCTCAGATTCTGCTCCCTGTGGATGGAGGCGTAGCGGCCGTCCATGGCAAGGAGCTGTTCATGGGTCCCCTGCTCCGCGATGCGCCCTTCATCCATGACTATGATCAGGTCGCACCCCCGCAGCGCGGAGAGACGGTGGGAGACGATGATCACGGTGCGGCCGCCGTAAAAACGGGCCAGGCCATCCAGAATCTCCTCCTCGGTGCGGGCGTCCACCGCCGACAGCGGGTCGTCCAGGATCAGGATCGCCGGGTCCTTCAACAGGGCCCGCGCAATGGCGGTCCGCTGCCTCTGACCGCCGGAAAGGGTCACCCCACGCTCCCCCACCAGGGTCTCGTAACCCTGGGGAAAGCCCTCCACATCCCCGTCCAGCCGCGACAGCCGCGACGCTTCCAGAATTTCTTCGCCCAAGGCCCCTTCCCTGCCGTAGGCGATATTCTCACTGATAGTCCGGGAAAAGAGAAAACCGTCCTGGGGCACAAAGCCGATGGCGTCCCGCAGCGTCCTCAAGAGCATGCGGTTGATGTCTGTCCCGTCAAGAAAGATCATGCCGTCCGCCACCGGATAGAGCCTTGCAACCAGCCGGACAAGGGTGGTCTTGCCGCTCCCCACGGCGCCCACAACGCCCAGCTTCATCCCCGCCTCGACGCGCAGCGAGATATCCTTCAGCAAAGGTCCTCCGTCATAGCCGAAGGAGAGGTTTCTGAACTCCAGCGCGCCCCTTACCTTTTCCGGCGCGAGCGGCGAAAGGGGGTCACGAACGGTTGCCCGCGCCTCGAACACGGCGTTCAGCCGGCCCATGGAGGCGGCGCCCCTCTGGAGCATGTTCAGTATCCACCCCAGCACCACGGTGGGCCAGATGAGCATGGCCAGGTAGCCGGTAAACGCAACGAAGTCGCCGAGGGTCAGGAGGCCGCTCATGACCCTTTTCCCGCCCGCGAAGAGGACAATCAGGGTTCCCAGGCCACTCATGGAAGCCATGAAGGGGATGACGATCCCCCTCAGATTAGCCATCTTCATGCCGCTGTACAGGTAGCGTCCCGCCATTTCCCGGAATGCCTCGATGCGTGAGGCCTCGCGCCGGTAAGTCTTCACCACCACGGAGGCGGCAAAGCTCTCTTCAGCGTGGGAACTAAGGGCGGCAAGCTCTTCCTGGGCCCGCTTCGAATGATGGAATATGCGGCGGCTCACCTGCTTCACCAGGAGGATCATCAGGGGGTACGGCAGTATGGAACAGAAGGTGAGGAAAGGGTCGATGCTCCCCATGAGAAAGAGGGCGGACACATAGATAATCAATGTATTTATGACGTTCAGGACACCGAAACCGAGAAGCATCCTCACGTTGGTCAGGTCGTTGGAAAAGCGTGAGAGGAGATCGCCGGTCCGTTCCCGGGAGAAAAAGGGGAGGTCGAGGGATAGCAGGGCGGCGTACAGGTCTTCCCGGATGCGGTATTCGATGCGACGGCCGGCATGGAGCAGGGTGGTGCGGGAAAATATCCTCACCACGCCGTGGGCCACGGCTGCGATGATGATGATGAAGCCGAAGTAGCCAGCGGAATGGGCCGCCCTGTCCGGGAACTGGAGGCTTTCCACCGCCCGCTTCAAAAGCCATGGGATGAGCAGCGCGAAGCCGTTGGCGAACAGGAGGAGGAGCGAGCCTCCCAGGTAGGTCCACCGGTAGGCGTATAGATAGGTTTTGAGGCGGGAATACTCTTTGATGGCGGCCTCCGGCGGACATTTTGCGCGGCGTGAACTCCCGTGAGGTCAAAACAGCGTCGGTTGTTCCACGGTATCGATCTATATCGATTATTGATAACAAGGTAAAGGTAAAAATCCATGTAACTCTTGAGTAACTTCAATTAAATGCAAAGAACGGTATTTCAAGCACTTATCTTGAAGTTACTCAAGAGTTACCAATCCATCACGGCCGGCAAGGGATTTTTTCCGCTAGTCCGTCGCGGCGGCTCTCGCCTTTGCCGCCAAGTCCGGTCTTTTCCATGCGATCGGCGTAGGCCGTCACGCCGGTGCATTTTCCGCCTCATTTGCCGTTGGAGGGTGGAGATCAGGGCAGAAAACTTCCACCCTTAACATTCCGATAATATTATTTTTTTCCGGCTCAAACAATTTATCTCGACACAGATCAGGAATAGCCAGACTGTGCCAGATTTGACACATGACATAAAATTGGCTATGGTAATCACGGCCTTGGTATTTTTAATACCTGCATCATTCCATTATGAAAGGAGACTGAATGGTTATATATACCAATGAGCAGAATGAATTAGCAGGCAAGATAAGCACAAGGAGCAATGTCTCAAGCTGGAGAAACTGGAAATGGCAAATCAGTCATTCAATAAAAGAAATCAACACCTTTGAGAATCTGACAGGAATCAGATTTTCCGAAAAAGAAAGAAATGATTTGCATGAAACCCTCCAGAAATTCCCTCTGTCCATAACGCCCTACTATCTCTCTCTCATTGATAAAAACAACTACGCAAACGATCCGGTTTTTCGCCAGGCATTTCCTTCTCCGGCGGAGCTTGTCATCAGCCAGTGCGACCATGCGGACCCGCTCCACGAAGATGCTGACAGTCCCGCGCCGGGGGTAACCCACCGGTATCCGGACAGAGTCCTTTTTCACATCAGCAATGTCTGCTCTATGTACTGCCGCCACTGCACCCGCAAACGCAAGGTTGGAGACAGGGACTCCATTCCCGGACGGGAAGAAATCATGAAAGGCCTGGAATATATCCGCCAGACCCCGGTGGTCAGGGACGTGCTTCTCTCCGGCGGAGATCCGCTGATGCTCCCGGATGAATACCTTGACTGGATTCTTACGGAATTACGTAAAATTCCCCATGTTCAGGTAGTCAGAATCGGCACGAGAATGCCGGTCGTGCTCCCGTATCGCATAACGGACGAACTGGTCGACATGCTGAAAAAGCACCACCCCCTCTGGCTCAATACCCATTTCAACCATCCCCGTGAACTTACACCGTCCGCAAAGGAGGCGCTGGCGAAACTGGCAAACGCGGGAATTCCCCTCGGCAACCAGACCGTGCTCCTGGCCGGCGTCAATGACTGCCCGCTGATCATAAAGTCACTTGTTCAGAAGCTGGTAGAAAACAGGGTGCGGCCCTATTATCTCTACCAGTGCGACCTTTCTGAAGGTCTGTCGCATTTCAGGACTACCGTAGGGAAGGGTATGGAAATAATGGAGAGTCTCATAGGCCACACCAGCGGCTTCGCTGTTCCAACCTATGTAATCGACGCGCCGGGCGGAGGCGGAAAAATACCGGTGATGCCCAATTACCTGATCACCCTGGCGACAAACAAGGTGGTGTTGCGCAATTATGAAGGAGTGATAACCACCTACCAGGAACCTGACTGCTATGAACCGGTATTCTGCGACCGAAACTGCGAGGAGTGCAAGCTCCACCTGAATCTGGAAGGCGCCGAGGAATATGAACCGACCGGCATCATGCGGCTGCTGGCGGATCATGACGACACCATATCCCTCACCCCGGAAGACAATGAACGTATGAAACGGAGGGAAAATGCGTGATTCATTAGAAACAATCGGCCGCTCCCTCGTTCATCACGGGAAATTCAATGACAGGGCATACCTGATGAAATTGCACTCCCATGACGGTGATATGATTGTCGCGGCTCTTGACGATCTGGCATGCTCCAGAGGCTACTCGAAAATATTCGCGAAGATACCCTCATGGGCATGTGGCGGTTTTCTATCCGGCGGATACGAGTTGGAGGCCAGGATTCCCGGTTTCTATGGCGGAGTGGATGACGCATGTTTCATGGGTAAATATTTCAGCGAAGCACGGTCCCAGGAGCAGGAGGAAACTCTTGTAAGTGATGTTCTCGAGGCGTCGAAAGAAAAATCCGCCCATCCCGTCCCGTCCTGTTTGCCCCATGGTTTCACAATCGGAAACGCCGGGGAAGAACATGTGGAAGAGATGGCGGAGTTATACAGCGGGATATTCGCAAGTTATCCTTTTCCCATCCACGACCCCGATTTCATTCGGGCCGCAATGAAGGATTCCACGAGATTTTTCGGCATCTGGAACGGCCGCCGGTTTGCCGCGCTCTCTTCGGCCGAGATTGATTTCGATTCCACTTCAGCGGAAATGACCGACTTCGCGACCCGGCATGACTACCGGGGAAAAGGCCTTGCCCTGCACCTGCTCCGGTTTATGGAAAACGCCGTCAGCGCCAACGGCATCCGTTCGCTGTTTACCATCGCCAGGGCCTATTCCTACAGTATGAATATCACCTTTGCCCGGAACGGCTATCTTTTCGCCGGCACTCTCACCAACAACACCAACATCGGCGGCAGACTGGAAAGCATGAACGTGTGGTATAAAATCCAGGGGGAAAACAGCTCTGATTGCTAAGGGACTCGGAAGAAGCTGATATACCAGGTTTTACGCTCAGATTCGGGCCGGATTTGTCGTTCCTGATTGAGCAAAACCGCAGGCGTAGCAGGGCTACGTCGAGGATTTTGTGATTGAAGGGGCGGCAAAGATGGTCTGAAGATGAGATGTAAAACGGTATATTTGTTTGTTCCGAGTCCCTAAGGTTTCGCCTTCACGAACATCAGGGAGGCCGAATTGACGCAGTAGCGAAGGCCGGTGGGGCGGGGGCCGTCGGGGAAGACGTGGCCCAGGTGGGCGTCGCAGCGGCTGCAAAGGACCTCGGTGCGTCGGACCGGCAGGCTGTCGTCGTCCTCGGTCCTGATGTTTTCCGGGGCAATGGGCCGGAAAAAGCTGGGCCAGCCTGTGCCCGAATCATACTTCGCGTCCGAGGCAAACAGCTCCAGGCCGCAGCAGACACAATGGTATACGCCCTTTTCGTGGTTGTTCCAGAAGGCATTGGCAAAGGGTCTTTCAGTTCCCTTCTTCCGCGCAACGCAGAACTGCTCCGGTGTCAGTATGCGTCTCCATTCATCATCGCTCCCACGCTTCTTCCCTTCCATGGCTCGCCCTCCCATTTCTACGGTGGTTTGCCTCTCTTTTCGTGGCTGCAAGAGTCGCCGTTCGCGCCGGACAGCGCCATTGTCGAGCCGGCGACCGCTTTGATGGCACGGGCCACGATCTCCTTGAATTCCTCTCTCCGGATGTTCTTCTCGTCAACGGGATTGACGATTACCCCGGCCTCCAACAGTATTGCCGGGGATCGGGCCTCCTTGAGGACCGTCAGTTCGTCGTAGGCGTAAATGCCCAGTTTCCCGTCCAACAGTGGCCGGTTTTCACCGGCGATGGGTTCGGAATGATGCAGCGTGGGACGCAGTCCCTGGTCCAGGAGACTCTGTCCAAGGATGGTCGCGGCTGCCAGGGATTCAGTGAAAAAAGGGTTCTTTCGGGAAACGAAGAGAGAAAACCCGCTTGCCTTGTCGGAGCACCTTCCACCATTTCGCCCCCGGCCATTCAGAAACCGCGGCTGGACCGAATCGTGGTGGACGGAGATGAACAGGTCTTTTCCGGCGGTATCCCTGACGCGCTCCTTAAGGGCAATCTCGTCGTCATTACCCTTGGTCCGGGTCACCCGCACATCCGGAAGATTGGCCATTGATGCCGCTATATGAGCAACAAGGGCATTATTGTAACAGTATTCAGGCGTCCCGTCGCAACTGAGCGCGCCGGGAGATTTGGGGGAATGGCCGGGATCCAGCGCCAGGTGGAAACCGCACGCAGGCTGTGACCAGATGAACAAGGCGCAGCAGGCACCCGTAAGCGCGCGCCTGAACACGTCTGTTACCAGCTCTTTCTCGCGATCATTTCATCGCGGCAGTTGCCGGTTCTGCATTCACGAAGGCGGTCTCTCAGGTACTCCGTTCTTTCCCTGTTCACGTAATAGTTGCAGTTTACGAGGATGGTTCCAGGCCTTGCCTGGCAGGCGCCGTCGCGATGGTTCATCCATTCTCTCTGGATTTCGGTGAGTTTCACCTTCAGGCCCGGCCTGAGTCTGGATTTTAATTGCCTGTACACTTCATTCAACTCCTTGTCCGACTCCACGAGCAATTTGCTGAAGCAGTATGTCTTGTCGTAGGAGTTGGTGTATTTGTCGCATTCTCCTTCGGCAAACGCGGTCATCGAGACCAGCAGAAACATCCCGGTAAAAACAACAATCAACGGATTCTTCATGGCGTTCCCCTTTCCGGTTCGTGGTATGTTCTCCGCCTGCCCGCGTCCTACCTCCTGGACAGATCCATTTTCACCTTCAGCTCGCCCGGATAGGGGTGATTGTAACCGGGGATATTAGCCTGCACGTCGCTCCTGATGAGATCCCCCCTGGGAAGCCAGACCATGCCGTCCAGGCTCGCCCATTCCCGATAGATCATGATGTCGCGCACGGGCTTCACAGTCAGGTCCGCGTTCACGGGCGCCTCGAACAGGCTTCCCGAGATCAAAACGGAGAAGGTAACCGGCTGTCCGGCGGGAAAGAGGAGTATGTGGTCGCCGCCGGGAACCTTCTCGCCAAAACGGATAACGGGGAGCTTGGCAAGGGCCTCGTAAGACGGAGAAGCGGCCACAGCGAGACCGGACCATAGGAGAGAGAAAAATAATACCAGAGCGATGCGCTTCATCGACAACCTCCATGCAAGGGGGATTTTTCCGCGCCCGACGACTGAAGCCATTCTCCCGCAAAGGGGTCGGCCGCCGTTCAGGGGTTGGTTGACGCGGCAGGGACGCCGCGGGATTTATCCGTAACAGAGTATACCATAAGGGGAAAAAGACAAAGGGCAAAAGAGGCCCTCCGCCGGCCGCTGTTGACGCGCCGGAAGCGGTTGTTTATAGTAGTCGTCATTCCGGAGTAAAATACCAGCTTGTTAAAAGAGGCCGAACATGAAGATAATCCGCGGGTTTTTTCTTATTCTCCCGTGCCTCCTCCTTTCCGTTGCCTCAGCCGCCGGCGCCGGTCTTGAGGACAAGGTAAGGGAACACACCCTCAAAAACGGCATGAAGCTGCTCATGGTGGAACGCCGGACATCCCCCACCGTCTCGGCCTGGATACGGTTCAAGGTGGGGAGCGTGGATGAAAGGAGCGACGAGCGGGGTATCGCCCATCTCCTGGAACACATGCTTTTCAAAGGCACGAAAACCCTGGGAACCACCGATTATCAAGCTGAGAAGCCCATTCTGGACAGAATAGAGTCCACCGCCCAATCCCTGATGGCGGAAAAACTGAAGCGTCGCGCGGCGGATCCGAAACGGATCGAGAAGCTCTCCAGCCGGCTTGCCACCCTGGAGGGCGAGGCGGCCGGGTATTCGGTGAAAAACGAATTGTCGGAGATCTATTCCAGAAACGGCGGGGTCAACTTCAACGCCTTTACCTCCAAGGACACCACCGCCTACATGGTCAGCCTTCCCTCCAACAAGCTGGAGCTGTGGGCAGCCATCGAATCGGACCGGCTGCGCAACGCGGTCCTGCGCGAGTTCTATACCGAGCGGAGTGTGGTGATGGAAGAGCGGCGCCGAAGCTACGACGCGAGCCCGGAAGGGAAACTGTGGGAATCCTTTTTCGCCACGGCCTACAGCGCGCACCCTTACGGCCAGCCCATCATCGGCTGGATGTCCGACATCGAAAACCTTTCCCGCGCCAAGGCCGAGGCATTCCTGCGCAACTTCTACGCCCCGGCCAACGCCGTGGTGGCGATAGTGGGGGACGTGGACGCGGATAAGACCATAGCCATGGTGGAAAAATATTTCGGGGGACTTCCCCCCGGTGTTCCCGTTCCTCCCGTGGCCGTCGAAGAACCGCGTCAGCCGGGGGAACGGCGCATCGAGGTCGTTGAAGACTCCGAACCCCAGCTGATGATAGGCTTTCACAAGCCGACCCTGCCGGAAAAAGACGATTATGTATTCGATATCATTACAATGCTCCTGGCCGACGGCAGGACCTCCAGGCTGTACCGGAAACTGGTGGTGGAGACACAGCTGGCAACGGATGTCTCGGCCTTTTCATCTCCGGGCAGCCGCTATCCGAACCTGTTCATCATCGCGGCCACCCCCCGCGCACCCCATACCGTCCGGGAGGTGGAGGAGGCCATCTATGCTGAGCTGGAAAGGCTCAAAACAGAACCCGCCACTGAGCGGGAGATGCGGCGGATAATGAACAACCTGGAGGCGGGCGAGGTCATGGCCATGGGCTCCAATGACGGGCTTGCGCGCCGGCTGACGGAATATGAGGCGATAGCCGGGACCTGGCGATATATGACCGAACACCGCCGCAAGGTAGAGAAACTCACCCCGGCCGACGTCATCGGGACAGCGCGCAAATACCTGGCAAGGGAGAACCGTACCGTGGCCACCATCAGGAAAAGGGAGGCGGCAAAATGAGCATAAAGAAGCATAACGAGGGCAATCCGAGAGAACTGAGGATGCCTCCAACCGCCAAATCCGGATTCATCCGGAGATTTGTCTTTCTGACAACCATCATCCTCTCCCTTGTCCCGGCCTGGCAGGCCCACGGCGCGCCGCCGCCGGACCCGCGGACCATGACCTTTCAGCCCCTTCAGTTCCGCATACCTGAAGTGGAGCGGGTCGCGCTGAGCAACGGGATGGTCGTCCATATGCTGGAAGACCACGACCTACCGCTGGTAACGGTTCAGGCCTACATCCGCACCGGCAGTGTCTACGATCCGGACGGAAAGGCCGGTCTTGCCGGCATCACCGGCGCCGCGCTGCGGGGAGGAGGGACCTCGGCCACCACTCCGGAGGCGTTCGATGAAGAACTGGAATTCATGGCCTCGTCCATCGAATCGGGCATCGGCGCCGACTCCGGAGCCGTTTCCCTGAGCTCCCTGACGAAGAATCTGGATCGCACCCTGGAGCTGTACGCACAGGTGATGATGTCCCCGGCTTTCCGGGAAGACCGGGTGAACCAGGTCAAAAACCAGGTAATCGAGGCAATCCGCCGCCGCAATGACGATCCCGGGGAGCTGGCGGACAGGGAGCTGGCCAGGGCCATCTACGCAGGACATCCCCTCGGCCGCATATCCACGGTGAAATCGGTGAGCGTCATTACAAGGGAGGACCTGGTGGCCTTCCACAGGCGCTTCTTTCACCCGGGAAACGTGATACTTGCGGTAGCCGGCGACTTCAACAGGAAAGAGATGCTGGAAAAGCTGGAAAGGGCCTTTGGCCCATGGAAGAAAGTGGAGGCCCCCCTGGCGGAGATCTCCACTCCCGCGCCGGGCGGAAAGCCTGCCGTGCTGCTGGTCAGGAAGGATATCGACCAGTCGGTCATCCGCATGGGGCATCTGGGCATCGACAAGAACAATCCGGATCTGCATGCCGTCACCGTCATGAACGGGATTCTGGGCGGCAACGGCTTCAGTTCACGACTGATGAGAATCATACGCACCCGGGAAGGGCTCGCCTATAACGTTGACAGTTCCTTTCAGGCAGGCCGCCGCTTTCCCGGGACCTTCCAGGCGGAGACAGAAACAAAGTCGGAGAGCACGGCCCGCGCCATCACCCTCATGGGCGAGATCATCAAGGCGATGACGACAAGGCGCGTGGAAGACACCGAACTGGCCCTTGCCAAAGAATCCATAATAAACTCATTCATCTTCGCTTTCACCAACGCCGCCTCCGTGGCGAACCAGCGCGCCCGCCTGGAGTTCTACGGCTATCCGGAAGGCTTTCTTGAGGATTTCAGGAAAAAAATCGCCGCGGTAACAAAGGAAGACGTGCTGCGGGCGGCTCGGAAATACCTCCGGCCCGAGGAAATGATCCTGGTGGTAGTGGGCGACGGAAAAAAATTCGACGAGCCTTTGTCCAGGTTCGGCAAGGTAAGGGAGGTCGATCCGGATTCAGAGTGACGTACCTGAAAACACCCGCTCCTTTTTTCCTTATTTTGTGATCCGGATCAAGTTTTTCAGTGAAAAAATGATTAAAGTAAAAGCAGAAATTGACGATAAGAGAATCAAAGAGGGAAAAAAGCAAGACACCCCCTCTCCAGACAAAAAGATCAACAGCGGCAAAGCCATACATAACCTTTCGCGCGGTCTCCTCCCTCCGGAGCCGCGCTTTTTTTTGCCTGAAACGGTCACGCCCTCCGTGTATCTCATCAATGACATATTCCGCCGAAATCCGTGCTATAGTCGAGCCGTGACAACCGCCCTCTTCCCTGAGAGGGAAGCAGCCACACCGAAAATTAATCAGAGGTGAACACAGACCATGTCAGACCGCAATACCGGCAAAGAAGACGCCCCGCGTTCCATTCCCTGGTGGAAGCCCATCAGGTTTGTCCAGCTTTTCATCTTCATGGTCCTCTATCTCCTCTTCCAGCCGCTCCTGCACAAAACCCCTTTCCTCACCGCGCTTCTGTCGCTGCTGTTTCTCAATATGCTCGTCGTCACCCTTTCCCTGGCTGGCGCCCGCGCGCAACGGCGCTGGCCCGTTATCCTGCCATGGCTTGTGGCGACAGTTCTGAACGGCGTGGCCCTGCACAGCCGGAACATGGCCGCCTCCGGCCTGATTACCGCCTTGGCGGATATCTCCACCGTCCTTCTCATCATCGTCTGTGTCGTCATGATCCTCCGGAACATCCTCTCCAGCCGTGAAATAACGGTCGATACCGTGTTCGGCGCCTTTACCGCCTATTTTCTCATCGCGTTGACATATTCGAGCCTGTACCATGCGCTGCACGTTATGGATCCGGCCAGCTTTTCCATGGCCGCCATCCCCGGCGGAGGGGGAGGAGAGCTCCAGGGTATCGAATTCACCTATTACAGCTTCGTGACCATTGCAACCCTTGGCTATGGGGATATCTATCCGGCGCTTCCGGCGGCAAGGATGCTTTCCATCCTTGAGGCCATGACCGGACAGTTCTACATGGCGGGGGTGATCGCCTGGATCATCAGCATACTCGTCATGCGGAGAAACTGATGCGGACACTCACCCCGCCGCGACAGCATCACGGTAAACAAGGAGCACGCTCATGAATACCAGAGACCACGACATCATCATCGTCGGAACCGGCCCTGCCGGGCTTGGCGCCGCCTTTACCCTCGCCGCCGCTTCGCCCTCGCTTTCCATACTGATGATAGACCGGGAGGCTGTCTGCTCCGGCGGCCTCCTGAACGACTGCAAGCAGAATTACACCTTTCCCATCGGCTTCTCGACCCGCTACTGGAGCAAGGAAGAGGCGGACAGGCTTTTGCCCCTGGTGGAGGAACGACTGCGACCGGTCATCAAGGAAAGGCATAATCTGGAGGTTTATCGCCGCCGCGCGGAGCGGATCGGCGTTACCCTGCTGGACATCCGCCAGGCCCATGTGGGCACGGACCGGAGCCGGGATCTGATAAACAGGCTTCTCGGCGAACTGAGAGGGATGGGTGTGAGCTTTGCCCTTCAGCGGGAGGTGACTGACGTCTTTGACGACCACAGGGGGGCCGGGGTTGTCGTAGAAGGAGAGGAGACCCTGAAGGCCGGAAAGGTTATCGTGGCGCCCGGCCGGAAGGGTTTCGGCTTTCTGCAGCAGGTAATGGAGAGGATGGGGATCGCATATGTGGATAACGAGGTGGATGTGGGGATACGCCTGGAGACCACCCTGGACAACTACCCCATTGTCAGGGACTATTACGACCCGAAGTTCCTCTTTCCCAACGGGGTGCGCACCTTCTGCACTAACTCGGGCCACGCCAAGGTGGCACTGGAGCGTTATCAGGGGTTCAAGCTCGTAAACGGCCACGCCTATTCCGAGAAGCGAAAGGGAAACAACCTGGTGAATTTCGCCCTGCTGAAGACCATCGGCCTGAAAGACCCGGTGAGAAGCGGTCAGCAGATGGGGGTGTTCCTGGGCAGACTGGCCAACGAGATCGGCGGGGGAAAGCCGCTCATGCAGAGGGTAGGTGATTTCCGCATGGGTAAACGCTCCACGGTCGAGACCTTCAACGAGGATCTCTATTCATTCCAACCCAGTTGCCCGGTCACGGCCGGAGATCTGGGACTGGCGGTTCCGGCGAAGGTGATGCGCCACCTGTGGGCGGCCATGAAGAAGCTGGACACCATCATCCCCGGCATCCTGCACCCGAGCACCATCATGTACTACCCGGAGATCAAGATGTACGGCAACAAGCCCGCCTTTCTGGACTCCGGTTTCCGGGTCAGCGAAAACGTCTACATGGTGGGCGACGGGGCCGGAACGTCCAGGGGGATTACCGGCGCCTGGGCCAGCGGCATCAGGGCCGCCGAAGGAATCCTGGGCGCTTGACGAGTGTCGTACCGGAAATGGACCGGGTTGCGGGAAAAGAACTGGACAACGGCAATTAACAGGATGGACAGGATGTGCAGGAGGAAAGGCCAAGGACTCGGATCGAAAAGGTGCGGGTATTATCGTGTTCATCCTGTCCATCCTTGTTAAATCAAAGGTTTTGTTTTTCAGTCTTGGTCACGGCTTTTGTAGCGCTGAATCGTTTTCTTCTGTCAGTCTTCAGGATTCTGAATAGTTACCGCAAAAAAGGCTCCCATCCCGACGGCAGCGTCCGGATGAGAGCCTTTAACCACGGTTTGTCCGGTTCCTCTTTTTCTCAAAAGCCGGCCCCGGATTCTATTATCCCTGCAGCTTCGCCAGCAGCGCCTCGTTCACCATGGCCGGGTTGGCCTTCCCCTTGCTGGCCTTCATGATCTGGCCCACGAAGAAGCCGAACAGCTTCTCCTTGCCGCCGCGGTACTCCTCCACCTTGTCCCGGTTGGCCGCCAGGACCTCGTCGATGATCTTTTCGATTGCCCCGGTATCGGAGACCTGAAGCAGACCCTTTTCTTCTACGATCTTCGAGGGTTCCTTGCCGGTCTTGTACATCTCGTCAAACACGGTCTTGGCGATCTTGCCCGAGATGGCGCCGCTTTCCACCAGCTTCAGCATCCCGGTAAGAAGGCGCGGAGTGACCGGGCAGTCGGAGATCTCCCGGTTGTCCTCCTTCAGCGCCCGCAGCACCTCGCCCATGACCCAGTTGGAGACCGGCTTGGCCTGGGGATAAAGGGCCACGCAGGCGTCAAAGTATTCGGCGATATCGCGGGAGGCGGAGAGCACCTCGGCGTCCAGTTCGGGGAGTCCCAGCTCCACGGTATAGCGCCGGCGCTTGGCGTCCGGCAGTTCCGGCAGCCCGCTCCTGATCTCTGAGATCCAGTCGTTGGACAGCACCAGGGGCACCAGGTCCGGGTCCGGGAAATAGCGGTAGTCGTGTGCCTCCTCCTTGCTGCGCATGGAGCGGGTCGTGCCCGTGGCCGGGTCGAAGAGACGCGTTTCCTGGACCACCGCGCCCCCGTCGTCCAGGATGTCGGCCTGGCGTTCGATCTCGTACTCGATGGCCTGCTTGACGAAGCGGAAGGAGTTGATGTTCTTGAGCTCGGCGCGGGTGCCGAATTTCGTTGCGCCCACCGGCATGAGGGAGACGTTGGCGTCGCAGCGGAAGCTCCCCTCCTCCATGTTGCCGTCGCAGATCCCGAGATACATCACGATCTGGTGCAGCTTCTTGAGATAGGCTACAGCCTCGTCGGAGCTCCTGAGGTCAGGCTCGGAGACCACTTCCAGAAGGGGGGTGCATGCCCGGTTCAGGTCCACGTAGGACTTTTCTCCCGCCTCCATGGTGTCCATGTGCACCAGCTTGCCCGCGTCCTCCTCCATGTGGATACGGGTGATTCCGATGCTTTTCGTCTCGCCGTCCACCTCGATGTCCAGGTAACCGCCGGCGCAGATGGGTAGCTCGAACTGGCTGATCTGGTACCCCTTGGGAAGATCGGGGTAGAAGTAGTTCTTGCGGGCGAAGATGCTGCGCGGCGCGATGGAGCAGTTGGTGGCCAGCCCGGCGCGGATGGCGAACTCCACCACCTTCTTGTTCAGCACCGGCAGCGCGCCCGGAAGTCCCAGACAGACCGGGCAGGTCTGGGAGTTGGGCTCAGCGCCGAATCTGGTGGAACAACCGCAGAAGATCTTGGTATTGGTGAGGAGCTGGACGTGTACCTCCAGCCCGATGACAGCCTGGTATTTCATGATAATCTCCGAAAACAGTGATCAGTGAAAAGTGAAAAGTGAAAAGTAATAAGCAAAACAATAACTCTCGTACTCATTACTCCTTACGCTTTACGCAATTTCCGCCTTTTTCCTGTGCCATTCCGTTGCCTGCTCGAAGGCGTGGGCCGCCCTGAGGCAGGCCTCTTCGCCGAAAGGCCTGCCGATGAGCTGAAGGCCAATGGGGAGGCCGTCGCCGCTGAATCCCGCCGGGACCGAGACGCCGCAGGTCCCGGCCAGGTTCACCGGGATGGTGAAGATGTCCGACAGGTACATCTGGAGCGGGTCGTTCTCTTTTTCACCGATGCGGAAGGCCGGGGTCGGCGCCACCGGGGTGAGGATCACGTCCACCGATTCGAAGGCCGTGATGAAGTCCCGCATGATCAGCGTGCGCGCCTTCTGGGCCTTCAGGTAGTAGGCGTCATAGTAGCCCGACGACAGGGCATAGGCGCCCAGCATGATGCGCCGCTTCACCTCCGCCCCGAACCCCTCGTCCCGGCTCACCATGTACATATCCAGAAGTCCGCGGGCATCTGGGTTGCGATGGCCGAAACGGACCCCGTCGTATCGCGCCAGGTTTGAGCTGGCCTCGGCGGTGGCGATGAGGTAGTAGACCGCAATGGCGTAGTCGGTGTGGGGAAGGGACATCTCGATGAACTCCGCGCCCAGGCCCCTGAAGACGGCGATGGCGTCATCCATGGCCTTCTTCACGTCCGGGTCGAGCCCCTCGATGAAATACTCGCGGGGCAGGCCGATGCGCAGTCCCTTCACATCTCCGGTCAGGGCCTTCCGGTAATCGGGAACCGGCGTGTCGACGCTGGTGGAGTCCTTGGGGTCGTGGCCCGCCACCGCGCCCAGCATGATGGCCGCGTCGGTAACGTCGCGGGTGAGCGGGCCCACCTGGTCCAGGGACGAGGCGAAGGCGATGACCCCGTAGCGGGACACCCTTCCGTAGGTGGGCTTGAGCCCCACGCAGCCGCAATGGGACGCGGGCTGGCGGATGGAGCCGCCGGTGTCGGTGCCCAGGGTGGCAACGGCCTGTTGCGCGGCCACGGCAGCCGCCGAACCGCCCGAAGAACCGCCTGGGATGCACTCCAGGTTCCAGGGGTTGCGGGTCTTGCCGAACCAGCTGGTCTCGGTGGAAGAGCCCATGGCGAACTCGTCCTGGTTCAGCTTGCCCAGGAGCACCGCGCCCCGCTCCTTCAACTTCGCGGTGGCGGTGGCGTCGTAGGGGGGGATGAAGTTGGACAGGATCCGGGAAGCGCAGGTGGTGAGGATCCCTTTTGTGAGAAAGATGTCCTTCAAGGCTATGGGGATCCCGGTAAGGATGTCCATCTCACCGCCGGCGATCCGCCTGTCCGCCTCTTCCGCGTTCTTCAGCGCCTCCTCCGGGGTGATGGTGATGAAGGACTTCACCTTCTCCTCCACCGCACCTATACGCGCCAGGAAGGATTTCGTCGCCTCAACGGACGACACCTCCCGCGCCTTCAGTTTTTCGTGTAATTCATGGATGGTAAGTTCGTATATTTCCATGTATAAAATCTCCAGAAAACGGTTTCGGGGTAATGGGTCATGGGTGATAATGGAACCGGAACAATCCCGGCGCGCATTACCCTGTCAGTACTTCTGTTACCCATCACCCCTTTCCAATAACCTGTTTATTCAATCACCTTCGGCACCCGGAAAAAGCTCCCGGAGCGGTCCGGCGCGTTGGCCAGGGCATTCTCGACGCCGATGGACGGCTCTTCCACGTCCTCCCGGAAAGCGTTTTCCATGTGTACGGCGTGGGCCGTTGGCACGATGCTCTCCGTATCCAGTTCGTTCAGCTTGTCCACATAGGCGAGAATGGCGTCCAGCTGGCCTGTGAAGAGGTCCTTTTCCTCCCCGGTCAGTTCCAGCCGCGCCAGCCGCGCCACATGCTCCACCTGTTCCCGAGTAATCTTCATATTTATGCTCCGTGAAACGAAATATCGTGTAATGCGAAAGGTTTTTTCTATCACGATCGGTGGGAAAAGACAACCTGGCCTTTTCATCAAGCGCCTCAACCAACTTTCACAAACGGCGATGCTTTGTTTTTTCCGCGCCCCGCCACTGGGTTCCCTCCGTGTGTACGGACGATTTTCCGCGCATAATTCCCTTGACAAAAATCGTCGAAAAAGTTTCTACTCGAATCACTGCAATCGCACCCGGCCCCGTGATGATGGAATACGACCCTCTTTTCTCCTGTTCCATTTTTTCCCCTTTGAATCAGGCCGCGATTTCACGACCCTTCATTAATAAGGGCATCCGGGCCTTTCCCGTCGCCTGAACCGAAATCCCCGTTCCACCAGGGAACCGACCTTCCCATCCCCGCACCCGACAGCATGTTTTCCATAGACCGCGGCAGCAAAGAGTTTGCCGTCGAACCTCACCGGTCTATCAAGAAGACAAGTGAAACAGGGGGACGGAAAGTCAGGATGAACCGGACACCGGCGGCGATGCCCGATAATTCCGCTTGTCAATATTTTTGCCATCTACCAGGAGACGAATATGGAGAGAAAAAGATTCAGGAAGGTCCTCGCCGCCAACCGGGGCGAGATTGCGATACGGATATTCAGGGCCTGCAACGAGCTTGGAATTGCCACAGTGGCCATCTATTCCCGTGAAGACCGCCTCTCCCTCTACCGCCAGAAGGCCGACGAGGCCTACCTGGTGGGAAAGGGAAAGAGCCCGGTGGACGCCTATCTGGGAATCGACGACATAATCGGCCTTGCCCTTGACAAGAAGGTGGACGCAATCCACCCCGGTTACGGATTCCTTTCCGAAAACGCGGAATTCGCTGAAAAATGCGAACAGGCGGGGATCGTCTTCATCGGCCCCACCGCCGGAATGCAGCGGATGGTGGGAGACAAGATTGCGGCCCGTCGCGTGGCCATCGCGGCCGGGGTGCCGGTGATCCCCGGAACAGACGACCCCGTTGAATCCGAAAAGGAGGCCCTTGCCTTCGCCGAAGGCGCGGGCTATCCGCTGATCATCAAGGCCGCGGCCGGAGGCGGCGGCCGGGGAATGAGGGTCGCCCGCAACCAGCGGGAACTGCTGGAAGGCCTGGCCAGCGCGGCCAGCGAGGCCGGGGCCGCCTTCGGCAATCCCGCTGTCTTCCTGGAACGCTACATCGAGCATCCCAAGCACATCGAGGTGCAGGTGCTGGGGGACAACCACGGCAACCTGGTCCATTTCTTCGAGCGCGACTGCTCCATCCAGCGCCGCCACCAGAAGGTGGTGGAATTCGCGCCATCCCTGCGCCTGACCGCCGGGCAGCGGCTCGAGCTGTGTGAAGCGGCCCTGAAGGTGGCCCGCCACGTCAACTACCGCAACGCCGGCACGGTGGAGTTTCTGCTGGATCAGGAAGGAAACTACTACTTCATCGAGATGAATCCGCGCATCCAGGTAGAACATACCGTGACCGAGATGATCACCGGCAGGAACCTGGTGCAGGCCCAGATCCTGGTGGCGGAAGGGTTCAGGCTGTCCGACCCGGAGATCAACATCCCCTCCCAGGAGGCAATCCAGATGCGGGGGCACTCCATACAGTGCCGCATCACCACTGAAGACCCCGCCAACGGCTTCGCCCCCGACTTCGGCGTCCTCAAAGCCTACCGCTCGCCGGGCGGGTGCGGAGTGCGCCTGGACGCCGGGAACGCGTTCTCCGGCGCCAGCATTACCCCCCACTACGACTCCCTGCTGGTAAAACTGAGCGCCTGGGGACTTACCTTCCGGGAGGCGGCCCGGAGCATGCATCACGCGCTGCGGGAATTCCGCATCCGCGGGGTCAAGACCAATATCCCCTTTCTCGAGAACGTGGTGACACACCCCGTGTTCCTGGCGGGAGGATGCGACACATCCTTCATAGACAAGCATCCGGAACTCATGGTCATGCGGGAGAAAAGGGACCGGGCAAGCAGGATACTGGGCTTTATTGGAGACGTGATCGTCAACGGCTCACCGGGAATCGACAGGCCTCTCCGCTCCGCGGACCTGCTGGAGCCGCGGATTCCCGAAATCGACCCCACGGCGGAGCGTCCGGCGGGGACCGCCGACATCCTGCGGGAGCAGGGCGCGGAAGGGCTGTGCCGATGGATCCTGGAGCAGAAGAGGCTCCTCGTCACCGACACCACCATGAGGGACGCCCACCAGTCGCTTCTGGCCACCAGGGTGCGCACCTTCGATCTGCTGCGGGTCGCGCGGCCCACCTCCCACCTGGGCGCGGGCCTCTTCTCCCTGGAGATGTGGGGGGGCGCCACCTTTGACGTGGCCATGCGCTTCCTGAAGGAATGCCCCTGGCAGCGTCTCTACAAGATGCGCGAGGCGGTTCCCAACATCCTCTTCCAGATGCTGCTGCGCGGTTCCAATGCCGTGGGCTACACCAATTATCCGGACAACGTGGTGCGGCGCTTTGTTGACGAGGCGGCCGCCTCCGGCATCGATGTATTCCGGGTCTTCGACTCCCTCAACTGGACCACGGGTATGGCGGTCGCCATGGACGCCGTGCGCAAGACCGGCAAGGTATGCGAGGCGGCCGTATGCTACACCGGCGATATCAGCGACCCCAAACGCGACAAGTATCCCCTGGAATACTACGTCTCCCTGGCAAAGGAGCTGGAAAAGATGGGCGCCCACATACTGGCCATCAAGGACATGGCCGGACTCCTGAAGCCCTTTGCCGCCCAGAAGCTGGTAAAGGCCCTGAAGGAAGAGGTCGGCATCCCGATACATCTTCACACCCACGACACATCGGGCAACGGAGAGGCAACGATCCTGATGGCCTGCCAGGCAGGTGTCGACATCGTCGATGCGGCCCTTTCGTCCCTTTCCGGCCTCACCTCCCATCCGAACCTGAATGCGGTGGCGGCCGCCCTGCGCGGCAGCGAGTGGGATCCCCTCCTGGACGAACCCGGGCTGCAGAAGCTGGCCAACTACTGGGAAACGGTGCGGGATTATTATGCCCCCTTCGAGTCCGGCCTGAAGAGCGGCACCGCCGAGGTCTACCGCCACGAGATTCCGGGCGGGCAATACTCCAACTACAAGCCGCAGGTGGCTGCCCTGGGTCTTGTGGACCGCTGGGATGAGTGCAAGGAGATGTACCGCAAGGTCAATCTCCTGTTCGGAGACATCATCAAGGTCACTCCCTCGTCCAAGGTCGTCGGCGACATGGCCATCTTCCTGGTAAAGAACAACCTGGACGTGGATGACGTATACACGAAAGGAGAGGAGCTGACCTTCCCCTCCTCGGTAATCGGGTTCTTCAAGGGGATGATCGGCCAGCCCTACGGCGGATTTCCGGAGAAGCTGCAAAAGATTATCCTCAAAGGGGAGGAGCCCATCACCTGCCGTCCCGGGGAGTTGCTGGAAGCGGTGGACTTCGAAGCGGAACGGAGCGCGCTCCAGGAGAAAGTGGGCCACCGCCTGGACGACCGGGCGCTCCTGTCCCATATCCTGTATCCCGGAGTCTATCCCGAATTCGACCGGCACCGTCGCGCCTGCTCCGACACCTCGGTCATCCCGACCCCGGTCTTCTTCTATGGACTGGAACCGGGCCAGGAGACCACCGTGGAGATCGAGCCGGGCAAGACCCTCATCATCAAGCTGAACGCCGTGGGCGCCCTCCATGCGGACGGCACAAGGCAGGTGTTCTTCGACCTGAACGGCCTGGCCCGCCAGGTGACGGTGCGGGACCGCCGCGCCGCGGTGGATGAGAGGATTCGTCCCAAGGCCGACAGCGGCAACCCAAGACACATCGGGGCGCCCATGCCGGGCAAGCTTCTGAAGGTGAACATCAAGGCGGGTGATCAGGTGAAGGCGGGAGACATCCTGATGGTAACTGAGGCCATGAAGCTGGAAACCAACATCAAGGCAAAGACGAACGGCGCCATTGCCGAGGTGAAGTTCATGGAAGGTGAAACGGTAGAGAAGGAGGACCTGCTTATCGTTCTGGCGTAACAGAGACATGGGGCATCCGCGTTGGCGCGGATGCCCCATGTTTTTTCAACTTCAGATCCTTTCCAGCCCGGCAAAGCGAAGGAGCAGCTTCTTGGGACCGCCGGAGTCGAACCAGACGATGACCTTTTCGTTGTCGCCCCTCCCCTCCAGCTTGCGGATGGTTCCGGAACCGAACTTTGCGTGCCGCACCCTCATGCCGATGAAGATTCCGTCACCCTCGGGAATGACCCGCACCTCGTTATCGGAAAAGACAGGCTCGGACGGCGCGCGGTCCGCCGCCAGAGAGACCTTCATCACCCGCTCCCATTCGGAGACGCGGGATTGCCGGCCGCCCTCAGCCCTTTCCCTTTTCATGGCCCTTCCCATGGACGAATCCCCCCAGCCAAACGCTTCCTGACGCCCCTCCTCCACCTCCAGCAGATCATGGGGGATGTCGCCCAGAAAACGGGACGGTGAATTGAACTGCTCCTGACCGAAGACATGCCGGCGGCGGGCGTTTGTCAGATAGAGCCGTTCCCGGGCGCGGGTCATTCCCACATAGCAGAGACGCCGCTCCTCCTCCATCTGTTCCGCGTCCTCCAGGGCGCGCACGTGGGGGAAGAGGCGTTCCTCCATGCCGGTCATGAACACCAGGGGAAACTCGAGGCCCTTGGCCGAATGGAGGGTCATGAGGGTCACGGAGTTGTGATGGCGCTCCCCCCGCTCCACGTCCGAGATCAGGGCCACCTGCTCCAGATAGGCGGAGAGCCCCTTGTCCTCGGAGGTCCGTTCGAAGTCCTCCAGGGCCGCCA
>CAZFCG010000012.1:26509-56791 GCA_964517595.1 uncultured Geobacter sp.
TTCGGCAGCCTGGGAGGGATCCTTTTGGTGTCTATGTGATATTTCTTGGGCATATCATTCCGCCTCTGTCATTGCGATACGGCCGCCAGCAGCTCCTGGAGGTTGTTGAGACGGTCCTCCGCCTCCTGGGTCCTCTCCTCCTTCAGCCGCAGTCTGTAGCCAGTATCCTCCATGACGCGTTTAGCCAGTTCCGGCAGGGAAACCTTACCGGCAAGGGCCGCGAAGCCGTCCATCAGGGAAACGAAATCCGCGACCCTGCCCCTCGGCCCCTTGCCCAGCAGGTCGCCGGCCGCGGCCTCCCGCAGGGCCTCGCCAAAGGTGACGCCGCGCCGCGCGGCCAGGTCCGCGACCTTGTCAAAGGTCGCCCCTCCGATGCCCCTCGTCGGGATGTTGAGGATCCGCTTCAGGGAGACATCGTCGGCCGGGTTGTCCAGTACCTTCAGGTAGGCGAGGATATCCTTGACCTCCATGCGCTCGTAGAAACGCATGCCCCCCACCATGTGATAGCCGATACCTGCGCCCATGAGGGCATCCTCCAGCACGCGGGACTGGGCGTTGGTGCGGTAGAAGACCGCCATATCGGACAGATTCCGCCCCTTGCGGACGCGCCGCTCGATCTCCCGGCACACGAAGCGCGCCTCCTCCCTTTCATTTTCCAGGCAACGATGGACGATGCGGTCGCCGGCCGGATTCTCCGTCCAGAGGGTCTTTCCCTTGCGGCCCCTGTTCTTCTTCACAACCGCTCCCGCGGCCGCCAGGATGTTACTCGTGGAACGGTAGTTCTGCTCCAGCTTCACCACCTTGACCCCCGGAAAATCCTTCTCGAAGTCCAGGATGTTCCTGATATCCGCGCCCCGCCAGCGGTAGATTGACTGGTCGTCATCCCCCACCACGCACAGGTTCCGCCGCTCGCCCGCCAGGAGCCTCACCAAGCGGTACTGTATGGGGTTGGTGTCCTGGTACTCATCCACCAGGATCCACTGGAATCGCTCCCGGTAGCGCTCCAGCGCCTCGGGAAACTCCTCGAAGAGCCGCACGGCAAGCATGATGAGGTCGCCGAAGTCCAGGGCGTTGCACCGTTTCAGGCGCTCCTGGTAGGCGGCGTACACCCGGGCGTTATTCTCGCCCCGGGGGTCGTCCGGGGAAAGGTCTTCCGGGGTCCGGCAGCTGTTCTTGCAGTCGTCGATGACCGACGCGAACATGCGGGGAGGGTGCTTCTTCTCATCCAGGTTGAGCTCGCGGATGATATCCTTCAGCAGCCTCTCGCAGTCCCTGTCGTCATAGATGGCGAAATTGGAGGTGTATCCAAGGCAGCCGATTTCCCGGCGCAGGATCCGTACGCAGGCGGAGTGGAAGGTGGAGATGAGGGGGGATTCCCCGCCGGGCAGGAGTCTTTCCACCCTGTCCCTCATCTCGGCCGCGGCCTTGTTGGTAAATGTGACCGCCAGGATCTTCCAGGGAGGAACACCCATTTCCCGGATCAGGTGGGCGATGCGATGGACGATGACCCGGGTCTTGCCCGAGCCGGCCCCGGCCAGGATAAGGAGAGGCCCTTCGCCGTGAAGCACCGCCTCCCGCTGCCGGGGATTGAGGTTCTGCAGAATCTTCATTGCCGTTCCTTGGTAACGATTTCGTGGTCTTCTTTTTTATAGCACGACAGCACCCAGGAACCAGCATTTTTTATCCCCACCAGCCTAACCCATCCCTAATCACCGATCACCTTTCACCTTTCACTTTTAACTTTTCACCTTTCACCTTTCACTTTTCACTCATCACTGCCTCTAACCATCCACTTCCCCGCCTCAATCACCGGCGCCACGGTACACGCCACTGCCACGACCAGCAGCCATTCAAGGGGCGTCAACGCCGTTGTGCCGAAGGCATCGCGGAGCAAGGGCGCCGTCATCACCAGAAAGAGGAGCAGCAGTTCCCACATGATGGCCAGGTTCAGCCAGCGGTTGGCAAAGGGTCTCCGGAAAACCGAATAACGGTCGGAGCGGTAGTTGTAGGCCTTCACGAACTGGATGAGCGCCAGGGATACGAAGGTCATGCTCATGGCCTTCTCCAGGGGAAGCCCGCGGCTCAGGGCGCCGGCGAAGAGGGCCAGGTTGACCACCGCGGACCAGACGCCGCCAATGAGCATCAGGAAAACCACCGGCCGGGTGAAGATGCCCGCGGCGGCCTCCCGGGGAGGCTGTCGCATCAGGCCGGGCTCAGGCGGGTCCACGGCCAGGGCCAGGGCCGGGAGGCCGTCGGTGGCCAGGTTGACGTAGAGTATCTGCACCGCGCTCAGGGGAAGCGGGAGCCCCCCGAGAACGGCGGCTGCCATGAGCAGGATCTCGCCGGTGTTGGACGAGATCAGGTACATGAGATATTTTCTGATGTTGGCGAAGATGCCCCGCCCTTCCTCCACCGCCGCGACAATGGATGCGAAGTTGTCGTCCAGAAGGGTCATGGCCGCGGCCTCCCGGCTCACGTCCGTGCCGGTGATCCCCATGGCGATGCCGATGTCGGCCTTCTTCAGTGCAGGCGCGTCATTGACCCCGGCGCCGGTCATGGCCACCACCTGGCCGTCCCGGCTCAGAGCCGTGACCACCCGCAGCTTATGGGCCGGAGAGACCCGGGCGTACACCTCGATGCGCCGAGCCTCCCGCGCAAGCTCGGCGTCGTCCATGGAATCCAGTTCCGCTCCCGTCACTACCCTTCCTTCCCCCAGGATTCCCAGCTCCCGCGCCACGGCCCGGGCGGTAAGGGGGTGGTCCCCGGTGATCATCCTGACCCGGATTCCCGCTTCGCCACAGGTGCGGACGGCGGCCCTGGCCTCAGGTCGGGGCGGGTCGATCATCCCCACCAGCCCGAGAAAGGTCATCCCCTGTTCCACGTCCCCCCTCTCCGCGCCCCCTTTTTTCGCCACGGCCAGGACACGCAGGGCCTCCCCGGCCATCTCCCTCGCCTCCCGGAGAACGGATATCCTTTCCTCCTCGTCCAGAAAGACCGTCTCTCCGGCAACCGTCCAGCGCGCGCAGGAGGCAAGGATGACCTCCGGCGCGCCCTTTGCGCAGGCGACAACGCCCTCCGGTAAGGCGTGGAGCGTGGTCATCCGTTTCGTCTCGGAACTGAAGGGTATCTCCCCAACCCTTGGGAAACGTCCCTCCAGCTCCGCCTTGTCCATGCCCGCCTTGGCGGCGGCCACCACCAGCGCGCCTTCCGTGGGGTCGCCCGCAACCTCCCAGCGTCCGTTCTCCCTGTTCCGGACAATATTGGCATCCGAGGCCAGGGCCCCGGCTATCAGCAGTTCCCTGACCTGCCCGGAAGGGGCACACTCGCGCCCCTCGCGCAGGAAGGCGCCTCGCGGCTCGTACCCCTCTCCCGACACCTCCCACCTCTCCCCCGCCACATACAGAGCGCGCACCGTCATCTCGTCTTTCGTGAGGGTGCCGGTCTTGTCGGAGCAGATAACCGAGGCGCTGCCCAGGGTCTCAACGGCCGGGAGACGGCGGATAAGCGCATGGCGGCGCACCAGGCGCTGCACGCCGATGGCCAGGGAGATGGTGACCACCGCCGGCAGCGCCTCCGGAACAACCGCCACGGCCAGGGCGATGCCGAAGATGAGCATCTCCAGGAACGCCTGGCCGCGCGCCATGCCCAGAATGACTATAAGGGTCACCACCACAAGGGCCGCGCACGCCAGCGCCCGTCCAACCTTGTCCAGGTTGCTCTGCAGGGGGGTCCTTCCAGACTCCACCGTCTCCAGCATGCGCGCAATACGGCCAAACTCGGTTTCCATCCCCGTCGCCACGACTATCCCCCGCCCCCTGCCGCGAACGACGGTCGTGCCCGCAAACGCCATATTCGAAAGGTCGCCCGCCGCCCCCTCCAGGTCCGGCAGGGTGCCTGCTTCCTTCCCGGCCGGAGCGGACTCACCCGTGAGGGGAGACTCGTCAATGCTCAGATTAACGGCCTCAGTGAGCCTCACGTCCGCCGGAACACGGTTCCCCGTCAGCAGGATGACCAGGTCGCCGGGCGCCACGCAGCGGGAGGGAATTTTCAACTCTGCACCATCCCGCGTCACATGAGCCTCCGGCGCGGCCATCCGGCGCAGGGCCTCCATGGAGCGTTCCGCCCGGTACTCCTGCGCGAATCCCAGGATAACCGCGAAAAAAACTATCACGGTGATCACTACCGCCTCGGCGCCGTGCCCGAGAAAAGCGGACAGGGCCGTGGCTATCAGCAGGATGATTATCAGAACGTTCCTGAACTGCTCCATGAGAATGGCCCACGGCGAGACTGTTTTCACGGCGCTGATTTCATTGGGACCGAACTCCTGGAGCCGGCGTTCAGCTTCTTCTTTCGCCAGGCCGGAAACAAGATCCGTCTTCAGACGCAGCGCCGCTTCACGGGGGGAAAGGGTATGCCAGGAATCAGTTTTCATAGGGTTTCTCCGTTGTCCGGGGGGTTATATCAGCCATGACACGCGCGGACACCCTTCAACTCTACTGTAACCGTCGTTATCTTCAAGGCGCGCCCCTTGCGGGTGACTTGTTGTCATTTGCTGATCACTTATGATAGTAAGAAAGGAGAAAATTTCACACAGCGAGGAAATGATTCATGTTTACAACGTCCGATTTCAAAAAGGGGCTCGTAATCCAGCTCGACGGCGCCCCCTGCCTGATCATTGATGTGGCCTTCCAGTCCCCGTCCGCCCGGGGGGCAAACACCATGGTCAAGACCAAGTACCGCAATCTCCTCACTTCCCAGGTGCTGGAGAAGACCTTCCGCTCCGGGGACAAGGTGGACGAGGCCGACTTCGAGCGGCACAAGGGGCAGTTCCTGTACGCCGACGGCGCAAACGGCGTGTTCATGGACCTGGAGAACTACGAGCAGTTCGAGGTGGGAGAGGAACAGTTTTCTTCCCTGTCTCCCTTCCTGCTGGACGGAACGGAAGTGACCCTCGGGCTCTTCCAGGGGAGGCTGGTGAACGTGGACCTGCCCATGGTAGTAGAACTGGTGGTCACGGAAACAGCTCCCGCCCTGAAGAACGCCACCGCCCAGGCCCAGACAAAAGAAGCGGTCCTGGAAACCGGCCTGCGGTTGCAGGTGCCGCCGTACCTGGAGGCGGGAGAGAAGATCAAGGTGGATACCCGCGACGCGCGATTCATCTCCAGGGCATGAGAGCCGAAGCGGGAAAATTCTGTTGACACGGAACCCGATTGAGGATATAAGATGAGGTCTCATTTGCCCAGGTAGCTCAGTCGGTAGAGCAGAGGACTGAAAATCCTCGTGTCGGCGGTTCGATTCCGTCCCTGGGCACCATAAAATCAAGGGGTTAGCTAACCGAAGCTAACCCCTTTTTCTTTATTTTATTTACCCCCTTTTACCCCTCCATATTCAATTTATTGAATACATGGCTTTCCTAAAGATTCTGGTATCCATAAATAATGCTGAAAATTTATTGGCCCTGACCGATCTTTCGTCTCTCTAAATTCAAACTGCATATTATGCCCCAAAGCTGTCAGCGATTATGATGTGAAACCAGCCTATGTGGCTGTACCCTCTCTTTAATAAATTCTACAAGAATAAAAACATCTAAATTTTCCTTGAAATAAAAAAATCCCTGGCTTATTTATTCAGAGCATAAAATTAGTTGTGAATGTATTTTCAAGCCTCGTGCTACCAAAACGGGGAAAATCTTGCAGAGCATTGAACGGAAAACTTTTCAACGTCCAAGTCGGAATGTTGGCCAAGGGTTAATTTGTACATTTTTCAACAAGTTACGTAATTGTCGCCTTAACGTTATCGTAAAGCTTTTGAGATATGGCGCCATGGGTATTTGAAGCGGATATCAAGGGCTGTTATGACAACATCTGCCATGAATGGCTGTTGGGAAACATCCCCCTGGACCGTAAAGTTCTTCGCAAGTGGCTTGAGGCGGGGTACATGGAAGATGGCCTCCTGCACCCCTCGCACAAGGGAACCCCGCAGGGTGGGATAATAAGCCCCACCCTGGCGAACATGACCCTGGACGGGTTAGAGTGAATCATTCGCTCCGCAGTCCCCCGACGGTGTCATGTCAACTTCATTCGCTACGCTGATGACTTCATCGTGACCGGCAAATCACGCCGCCTCCTTGAACAATCAATCAGACCTGCGATTGAAAAGTTCCTGGCCGAGCGCGGTCTTTCGCTCTCACCGGAAAAGACCGCTATCACGCACATAAAAGACGGATTCACGTTCCTCGGGCAGACCTATCGCAAGACCGGCAATGTACTGCACATCACCCCGGCCAAGGAGGGAGTCCTCTCCCTCAAACGAAAGGTAGGAACACTAATCCGCAGACACGTCAGCGCGCCAATGCCGGTCCTGGTCAGGAAGCTCAATGAAACACTTCGCGGCTGGGGCAATTACCACCGTCACGTGGTGGCATGGGAAACTTTTGTATGTGTTGATAAATATGTTAAGGAACAACTGTGGCGGATGGTGCGTCGCAGGCACCCGAAAAAGCCCCGGAAATGGCTGCATCGCCATTATTGGCAAGTTTCCGGAAACGCACGGGAGTTTCCGCCATTCTCAGCGAAGGTGTCACCTACGACATGACGCGAAGGCTGGACAAGGAGGCCATCAAGGTCCGCATCCTTTCCCTGCTCAAGGATCGGCCGCTCAGCAATAAGGATATCAGGAACTTCACGGACTTGGGACGAAAGCAGGTAACCGGCCTGCTCAAGGAGCTTGAGGCCGACGGCCAAGTCCGCTCATCAGGCCATGGAGCCGGGTCTTTATGGCATTTACGGGTAAAGGATTGATCAGGAATTGACATCGCGGGCAATTACTGGGGCAATTCCGCGACAATTGACCCGATAATTGACCGCAGGCAATTATTGGTGCAATTAATCGTTTTCATTATAAGCAGAGACTACGCGGGGCCATATTGAAAGCAAGGAGATTGTCCATTAACTCCGCACTTTTTCATTTTTGTGGAAATAGTGGATTGGCGGCAAAGAGGTGACTTTTTTAAAGTTGACCTGGCGGCGTACTGAAACTGCTCCGAGTTGTTGCGCCAGCATATCAAAGGAGAGGAAGTCGAGTTACGAGCAAGCGAGGCCCGTGCTTTCCGCAAGGACCACCAAGGCACTATAATCCGCTTTGTGGCTCATAGAACAAATAAAGTGAGCCACAAAAGGATTTGTGATTCATCCATGAGCGAGAAACTGAGAGAACCGGACGGGAAAAGGGTACCCGTACGGTCAGGTTAGACTTTCAGACATCCGTTCACAGATTTAAGCCAATTCCCGCCACCCGGGAACAACCTCGGCGAACTCCTCCTGAAAAGCCGGCCGGCGAAGGTTTCTTCTTCCCGGCCACTTCGGCACCTCACAGATGAAACTGGACGATATGGTCAAGTAGCGGGAGTTTCCTCAGCCGATACTCCTTCATGAACCTTTTGTCGGGGTCGAGATCGATCTCCGCCAAACCGAGGAATTCGGCAAAACGTTCCAGAGAGCGAAGCGCATAGCAACGTCCCGCCGAATCTTCCGGGGTCCCGATGGGTGAGGGGTCAATTTCCGTCATGACCATGGGGAACGCCCGCAAGAAACAGTCGGCGTAAAACGCGGAGGGCCGCCACTCGGCGCCGTATTTGTGCAGCAGATAGAGGGTGAAGGGAAAGGATTGCTGAATGATCCGGAAATCGGGATACCGGTCCTGATATCCCCAGTTGTACTCTCCGACAAAGGCCCGGAACAGGCGCGGATAGATGACCGGAGCGCTCCCCTCCGCCAGCAGTTTCCGGCACTCCCTGCCGAGAATGAACTTCCCCTTGTATTTCCTGACCAGTCCGGCCAGTTCTGCGACCACCCTGGTGACGTGGAGTTCGGGAAAGTCCGGCTCGGTGTTGATGCCGAAGTGCCTGGTTTTTTCCCGGTAGCCCTCTTCTCCAAGAAAGGCCAGGGCAGCGTCCCGGCAGAACTGGCGGGGGAGGTTGCCGGTTGCGGTCGCCTTCAGCCCCCCATCACCGGCCGCTTCCGCCAGGAGCATGAAGAGTTTCATGATCGGGGCATCCGGGGCGACATCGAGGCAGTCAGGGAAGGCGAGAAGGTGGGGCGTTTCGAAGGGGTAATAGAGAAAGCGGGTCATCTGCTCCGGTGAGAGGCCGTGAAAATCTTCCACGGCCGCTCGGTTGCGCTCCTGCATATGGCCGCTGATAAAGGTATTGGCCTCTTCGATGGATTCGAAGCTTCGCTCCTTGATGAGCTCCCGCAGCTCTTCCATGACTTCTCCGGTGTCGACCGGTATCGGAGGTGGTTCCTGTTTTCCGAAACAGCACTTCTTGTATTTCAGTCCGCTGCCGCAGGGGCAGGGATCATTTCGACCGATTTTCATATCCACTCCAATGGGCATTGAATCACGGAATCGACAACCTTCACCAATTACTTTGAACCACCTTGCGAGGTTCAAACAGATAACATGTCAACAATATTGATGATTCTGGAAATAACCGCTCATTTCGCGCTCATTTCGCTCATTCCTGCAGGAGGCGGATTAGGCCGGGACCGGGAAGATAAAGTGCTCCCCTCCCCGTTGCTAGAAACTGGTGAAACATATCAGATTCCTTGTGGTTATTCTAGATCTTTGACGGGCATGTTCACCAGGAATCCGGGGACAGCCCCGTCAACGGCTCAATTCCATCCATGGCATGGTGTTCATCCGTTACTACCGCGACAGGTTCGAAATCAACTCATGTACCAAGTTGAGTATGGACGGAGTGCTCTTTAGCACCTGAAGCAATCATTAAGCAAATCATGATGCAAAGAAGCCTGTTTGCATCATTGTTTGCTTCAACGTAGTAAAGGCGCTACTATGGTTGCAATCTCCGGGATGACCCGTTAAGTTTGCCCATTAACTTTACGTGTGATTTCAAGGAATTACAGAACCATCCAGATTGCAACCGGTTGCAATAAGTTGCAATTCCGAGTAAGGCAGTTGCAAAGGACTGGGTGCCATTACCCACTTTACCTTCCTCCAATCCGAATGGCCTGAATGAATGATGGGGGCCTTTTTAGGGGCCTTAAGCAAAACACAACCCACTATTACCATTAAATATCATATGGTTACACGAATGATTTGAATTCGTCCCTGCCATAAAAATCAAGGGGTTAGCTAACCGAAGCTAACCCCTTGTTCTTTGTTCTGACGCAGAAATTGACGTAGATAGCATTTTTCTACGAATAACTGTCCTCTGCTCTGTCGGCTACGCCGAACACCTGCCATCTTCGATTGAGATACCTTACCTGAGCTACAGGGCTTATTTTATTGGGTATCCCACACCTCTGACACTCCTATTTCTAATGACGCTAGCTAAATTGAACAAGCTTCTAAAAACCAACACCAAAGTAGTTCGTTTAGTTCTGGTAGATGATGTATAGCTCTTTGCTAGCAGGGAAGAATTCGCAGTTCTCATGCCAAGAAGCATTCCCGTATATGAAAATATCACTGGTGCTAAGCTGACTCGCTTCGCTTGTCCCCTCGCTCTTCATGACAAACGATAAGGCTGTTTGTCACTCATCGCCGAGATCTAAAAAAGCCTGTAGGATAAAATCCGGCGACACGAACAGACGAGCCGCGCATTGGGAAAAGAATCATTTCTCGACTCTTTCGAACTCTCATTGATGCGTCCGGTGAAGAAGCAAAAGTGTGGACGCAAGAAGAAAGTCCAAGAATAGGCCTTGTAATTGGTATGGATGACCCTGAGTTTCCATCATCATAACATCACAAAAAGAAGGCGACGTCGGGAAAGGAGCTGTGATAATCTAGCGATGCAAACTGGTGAAGGGAGAGCCATGGAAGATTCCTCCATATCATTCATCGCCTGCCACGAATGCGACCTGCTGCTGCGCGAAATTGCGCTCGAACCCGGGCGAGCCGCAGCCTGCCCCCGCTGCGGCGCCACCCTGTACCGCCATTCCACCGACAGCATCAATCGGACTCTCGCCCTGGCAGCAGCCGCAGCGTTACTGTTTCTCATTGCCAACATATATCCGATCTTCGGGATAGAGTCCCAGGGAAATGACGCGGCTACCAACCTGTATGGCGCGGTCCGCTCCCTGTGGGATCAGAAGATGCACTTCATCTCCACTCTCGTCTTCATCACCGCCATTGTGGTTCCCTCCCTTGAACTGTCCCTGCTGATCTATCTGCTGCTTCCCCTGACCGTGGGGCGCGTTCCAGCCGGCCTTGCCCCGCTGATGCGCTTCCTGCAGGGCATCAAACCCTGGGGAATGGTTGAGGTGTTCATGCTCGGCATTCTGGTGGCCCTGGTTAAACTGACCGACGATTTTCGAATTATCCCGGGGGTAGCGCTCTGGTCGTACGGTGGGGTAACGTTCCTGCTGGCCGCGGTTGCCGCCACCTTTAACCCGAGGGATGTCTGGACGTGCCTGGAGGTGCGCGTCCGGGAGGGAAAACCGCCATGAAGTATTATAGGAACACTGCCGCCAGCCTGGGGCTTTGCTCGTGCCATGTCTGCGGCCTGGTTTCCCGGATCGGAACGGAGACCGGCGGCGCCCGCTGTCCGCGTTGCGCCACGCGGCTGCATACGCGCAAGCCCCATGGTGTGGAGCAGTGCTGGGCGCTGCTTATCGCGGCCTACATCCTCTATCTGCCCGCCAATCTGTTGACCATCATGGAGACAGGTTCCCTGATAAGCTACCGCAAGGACACTATTCTGAGCGGCGTGGTCCATCTCTGGCAGAACGGCTCCATGGGAATTGCCGTGATCGTTTTCATCGCCAGTATCGTGGTGCCGCTGTTCAAGCTCCTGACCCTGACCTGGCTGCTCATCTCGGTGCAGAAACGCTCAACGCGCCATCCGGCTGAACGGACGCGTCTCTACCGTCTGATCGAGCTGGTTGGCCGCTGGTCAATGCTGGATATTTATGTGGTAACATTGCTGGCAGCCCTGGTGCAGATGCAGTCCCTGGCAACCGTCAAGGCCGGACCCGGGGCAATCGCCTTTGGCGCCGTTGTCGTACTGACCATGTTCGCCGCCATGCGCTTTGATCCGCGGCTGATCTGGGACCCCTTGCAGAAAGAGAGCTGATATGTCTGACACGCATCAACCGCCGGAGCTGGAGACAATTCCCGATGCCATCGTGGACAAACACCGCCGCAGGGTGTCCCACCTGATCTGGCTGTTACCGGCCATAGCCGCCCTGATCGGCCTGTCCCTGGCGATTACGTCATATTTGAACCGGGGGCCGTTTATAACCATCACCTTCATGAGCGGCGAAGGGATCGAATCGGGAAAGACCAAGATCAAATACAAGGACGTGCAGATAGGAGAGGTGAAGAGCGTTACCATCTCGAAAGACCGTTCCCATGTGGTGGTCACCGCGGAATTCAAGAAGGACGCGGAAGGGCTGCTGATGAAAGACACCCGGTTCTGGGTCGTCAGGCCGCGCATTTCCGGCGGCACCGTCTCGGGATTGGGCACCTTGATGGGAGGGTCATACATCGGCATGGATGTGGGAACCTCAAAGGAGCCCCAACTGGAGTTTACCGGCCTGGAGGATCCGCCGGTCGTGACCATGGATGAGCCGGGCACCCAGTTCAAGCTGCATGCGGACGATATCGGATCGCTGAATGTCAAATCGCCGGTGTTTTTCAGGCGCATGCAGGTGGGAGAGGTCATCGCCTACGAGCTTGACAGGGATGGCAAAGGGGTTACGGTAACTGTCTTCATCCGGAAGCCCTATGCCCCGTTCGTGAAGGCCAATACCCTTTTCTGGCACGCCAGCGGGATCGATTTTACCATGGACGCCAACGGCGTCAGGGTCAACTCGGAATCAATGGTTTCCCTGCTGCTGGGCGGTATCGCCTTCCAGACGCCCGACGACAAAGCCGATGCCGGTCCGGCTCCTGCCAACAGTGTTTTTACGCTGTTCACCACCAGGGAAGAGGCGCTGAAGCGGATCGACAGTATCGTGGAGACATACCTGCTGGTTTTCAGGGAGTCGGTGCGCGGCCTGGCAATCGGCGCGCCGGTGGATCTACGCGGTGTTACTGTGGGGGAGGTCTCGAGGATCAGCGTTGATCTTGATACACGAAAAAAACGGTTTGCCATGCCGGTTGAGGTAAAGTTCTATCCAGAGCGCCTGCGCGCCAGCTACCGCACCAAATCCCGTCTGCCGGGCCAGAGGAATTCTCGGAAACTGATCAATGCCCTGGTCAGCAACGGCATGCGCGCCCAGATCAGGAGCGGCAACCTGTTGACCGGCCAGTTGTACATCGCACTGGATTTCTTTCCCAAGGCGGCGCCGGCCAGGGTCAACTGGGCTCAGGATCCGCCCGAGTTCCCCACCATCCTGGGGAACATGGAGCAGTTCCAGACCATGCTGATGCAGATCGTGCAGAAATTAGACAAGCTGCCGCTGGAGGAAATTTCCGGGGATGCTCGCCAGACGCTGCAATCGCTGTCGGAAACGCTTAAGAACGCCGACAGGCTGCTCAAGAATGTCGACACTACGATTGTCCCGGAAACCCGCCTGATGCTGGAGGATGCGCGCAAGACCCTGAAAGAGGCTGACAAGGCGCTGGCAGGGGCGCGACAAACGCTCTCCGCGGATGCGCCGCTTCAGAAGGATCTGCGGGACGCCCTGCGAGAGGTCAGCCGCGCCGCCCAGTCGCTGCGGGTACTCGGTGATTTCCTTGAGCGTCATCCCGAAGCGCTGATCAGCGGCAAGAAGGAGGATGGACGATGAAATGTGCCCCGGTCTTTTCCCTGGTCGCACTTTTTGCCGGCAGTCTGCTGTTGATGTCCGGCTGCGCCAGTTCGCCGCGCTCGCAGTTTTATACACTTACGCCCGTAGCGCACCGGAGCGAGAGCCCGGCGGCCGGCGCTATGCCGTCGGTGGCTATTGCCTCCGTTACCATACCGGAATTGGTTGACCGTCCCCAGTTGGTTGTGAGAATCGATGACGCAAAGGTGGATCTGCTGGAAACCCATCGCTGGGCAGAGCCTTTAAAGGACGCCCTGTCCCTGACAATTGCGGAGAACATATCCCGTCTGCTGGCTTCGGACAAGGTGTCGAGCTATCCGCAGGCCGTATCGCTCTCGGCTGATTACAAGGTGTACGTGGATGTGAGGCTGTTTGAGTTCGCGGGAGATCATGTGGAACTGGATGCGCTCTGGGCGATCCGCCGGGCGGATGACCGGCCGGCGGGCAACGGCAGATCGCGGCGCCGCGAAGCCGTAACCGCCGGCGGCTATGACGAAGTGGTCACGGCTTTCAGCCGTGGAGTCGCGGGCATCAGCCATGATATTGTCCAGGGATTGAAAAGTTGCTGGCAGCCCGGGCAGTAAGAGGAAGCTCACAAGGGTCTCAACAATCAACAGGTCAATGGACCAAGCAGATGTCCGAATACCTGCACGTTGAAAAGCTGATATCGGCAGTCATGACAAGGTCTACAGGTAGAGGCGATGAGGCAATGGCGCGGTTTTGCATTATTTCCCACACACCCTTAATGTTTTTGGAAAATTATCTTGACACCAGTCCGCGGGGCGGCTAAGGAAGTAGTCAGCCTCTTGTTCATACGGGGTTACAGCGGAGGCATGGCTGTTTCTGCGGAAGTTCAAACAGGGAGACACAACGGAGTTGACCAATGAGATACTACGCTGTTTTTTCATTCATGGGGCCGGACAGTCCGGGCCTGGTGCGGCAGATAGCGGAATTTTTCACGGCGCGGGGTATCAACATCGAACGGTCCCGTGGCTGCGCCCTGGGGGGGGAGTTCGGCATGACCATCCTTACCTCGGGGAGCACCGACAATATCGAAAGACTCGTCACGGACCTGGACAGCCTGCGCAAGAAGACGGGTATCGATATCTACGTCAGGAAGACCAAGGCTCCGCTGCAGCGGGAGGTCTCTCCATCTATCCCGTACAAGCTCATTGCCACCTCCCTCGACCACCCGGGGATCATCCATCAGATCTGCAAGGCCCTGCATGGCAGAGGCATCAATATCGATGACATCTCCACCAATGTGGACAATAACCCCGTCACGGGCGCCAAGATCTTCCAGATGGTCTGTTATTTCGCCCTGCCGCCGTCCGTGAAGATTCTGGATCTGAAGAACGACCTCTACCATATCAGCGATGAATCCAATATCGATATCCGGCTTGAAGCAGTAATCTGCAGGTAGACCCATGACCCAACGAACTCATCAAAAAGCGGAACCGGCGCTGAAACCCATCCTGGACATTGCTGCATCCATCGGCCTTGCGGAAGAAGATCTGGAGTGCTACGGCCGTTTCAAGGCCAAGGTCAGGCTGGAAGCGATTCACCGTTTTCAGCGGCGCCCCGATGCCTCCCTGATTCTCGTCTCGGCCATGACCCCCACGCCGGCCGGCGAAGGGAAAACCACCGTCTCCATCGGGCTCGCCCAGGCCCTTGCCAGGCTGGGGAAGTCCACCATTGCCGCACTTCGGGAACCGTCGCTTGGCCCCGTTTTCGGCATGAAGGGTGGCGCGACCGGGGGCGGACTGTCCCGGGTCCATCCGGTGGACGACATCAATCTCCATTTCACCAATGATTTCCCGGCGGTGGAGAGCGCCCACAACCTCCTGTCGGCCATGCTGGACAATTCGGTCTATCATGACAACCCCCTGAACATCGATCCGCGGAGGATCACCTGGCGACGCGTTCTCGACATGAATGACCGCTTCCTCCGGGACATAGTCATCGGCCTGGGCGGCTCCACCAACGGTCTCCCCCGGGAAACTGGATTCGATATCGTCCCCTCCAGCGAGATCATGGCCATCCTGTGTTTGTCACGCTCCTATGCGGAATTGAAGGAAAAAATCCGCAGGATCCTGCTTGGATTCACCTACGATAAACGGCCGGTGATGGCCGGCGATCTGAAGGTCGAGGGGGCCGTCACGGCTCTCCTGAAGTATGCACTGCTCCCGAATCTGGTCCAGACCACGGAGAATGTGCCGGCCATCATCCACGGCGGACCTTTCGCCAACATCGCCCAAGGGACGAGCAGCATCATGGGCGCCGACCTGGCGCTCCGCCTCGCCGACTATGTGGTGACCGAGGCAGGCTTCGGCTTCGATCTGGGTGCGGAAAAGTTTTTCGACATCGTTGCCCCCTATGGAGGCCTGAATCCGCGCATCGTGGTTCTCGTGGCCACGGTGCGCGCCCTGAAATACCACGCCGGCATCGGCCGCGCGGACCTGGACCTGTCCAATCCCCAAGCAGCTGTTCTCGGCATGGCGAATCTCAGAAAACACTATCAGAACATCGACAAGTTCCATGTGCCCTGCGTCATTGCCCTGAATCGCTTTCCTTCCGATACGGATGAAGAAATCGAGGCCGTGGTCAAGGCGGCGGAAAACGAAGGGATGAACATCGCGCCCTGCGACATCTTCAGCCTGGGCGGCGAAGGCGGCCTGGAGCTGGCGGAAAAGACGGTCGAGATCCTCTCCGCCACGCCCGGCGATTATTGCCCGCTGTATGACTGGGATCTGCCCGTGGAAGACAAGATCTTCACAGTGGCCAGCGAGATATACGGCGCCGTCTCCATCGACTACCAGCCCCTGGCCCGGCAGAACCTGGACATGATCAACCGGTACGGCTTCGACAAGCTGCCCGTCTGCATCGCCAAGACCCAGCAATCACTTTCCGACAACCCCAAGCTCCTGGGGCTTCCCAGCGACTTCATCGTTACCGTCCGGGAGATCAAGATCGCATCCGGGGCCGGGTTCCTCATCCCCATCACCGGCGAGATCATGCGCATGCCCGGGTTGTCGAAAATGCCTGCAGCCTACAACATCGATATCGACGATAAGGGCGCCATCAGCGGGGTAAGCATTCCCGGCGAGATCGCTCCTCTTACCTGACCAATCCCCATTTCACACCAACCCGTGCAGGTCATTGGGCATGCGCCATACCTGATGGGTGACATGAGCTTGTGCTTTACCGTCCATGCGGTTCGATAACAGACGCCAATCAGGCGTTTCATCTCCAGCGAAGAGATGTTGTTCTTAGTCTGGGTCAGGAAGTGCTAATCAGGAAATGAAATCCCCTCCTGCTCTCCTTTTTCACCGTTGTGCAGCATCCACGAAGCCAATTCTCTCAGCATTACGGGCAAAGGTTGTGACATCAGGCGGCTCAGACGACTGGTGTCGTCTTCATTGAGAGCTTTCCTCTTCGGGAGGGTGTAGAGGGTCCCGGCATCCATGCCCCAGGGCGCCCAATCGAGACCTTTTTCCGCCCAGACCCGACCGACATCCAGGGCGATCTCAATGCCGGCTGGGTCGGGGTCACAGGCGACCAGAGCCGGCGCCGGACTGAGGCTCAACAACCTGTCTACTCCGTGCTTCCACCACGACGGCGCAAAGCCGGGGACCCAGACAACTCCATCGACGTACCCCCGGTGTCGCGCCACCCTTTCGAATACCGTCCGGTTTTCCAATATACGCCAGTTGACGATCCGCCCCTCGCATGCAACGAGATGGTCGATGGTTTCGGGAGTCAATGCGATGCAATCAGGGACGCACCGCAGATCAAGCATCCCGGCCGCGGTCCGCAGCGCCAGGGGGGCGCGCAGCCAGATGGCAGGGGTATGCCGGCTGATGCCAACGTTTTCCAGGGACAGCACTGCTTCGATCCAGGACCATTCGGCCGATGAGATCCCCTTGGTGTCACCCCGGGCAAACAGGGCGAAATCGCGGCGCGTCCCGCTGTACCCGCCGCTGATCCACTGATCGAGGGCGACGAGAATACCGTGCCGGCGGATTGCCCGCTCCGCGGGCATCTCCCCGAGCGATTCAAACAGGCCGGACAGGATTGGATTCTGAAAATCGGTACCCTCCTGTTCCTCCCGCAGCTGCCGGACTTTCTCCCGGTTCGCCAGACCGACGAGCTCCCTGGCCGCTTCCAGATTGAGGAACTCCAGCCACAGTGGCTGCCAGCGGGTGTTGTCCCGGTGCTCTTCTACCTCGATCAGACCCGCCTTGAGCAGTGCATCGAGCAGCTGCCAGGCTTCCTGCACCCTCTGGCTTCCCGCGGCCATCAGAAGATTGGTCCACTTCCTCCGGGCTCCTCCCTGCTTAAGCCACTCCCTGAGAAGGTCACGCCAGGGCGCGGGCCACAGAACAACATCATCAGGCCGGGGCTTGCATCCCCGTCGTTTCCGCCTGCCGCGCAAGGTGCTGACCGCCCCGACATCGAGAGCGCAGGTAACGATGCCGTTCTTATCCGGAGCAGACCATGAGGTATCGCTCCGCGGGCTCATCTGACAAGCTCCCGCTTTTCCCGTCTCAGGAAGGCCACGGGAGGCGCCCACGAGTCCGGATGACGACGTTTCTGGGTAACCAGGGTCAGGTCGGAGGTCTTGAACACGTTGACATTGTGGGTGTTGGGGGTGGTCAGCACGTACTGGGCGCGGGTCGCTTCAAGAAATGCCCCCACCTTGTCAATGTTGAACACATCGAGATGGGCAAACGGCTCGTCGATGAACACGAAGCCACCCGGACGGCTCTCGTCCATCAACAGGCCGATGAGGAGAATCAGCGACTTCATGACCTGCTGGCCGCCCGACGCCTCACCATCATTGAGGCCAATCATCCCCTTCTGGTCGAAATTGAACCTGACGTTGAGCCCTGCCTGGGCAAGCGCCAGGTCTTCATTGACCAGGTGCGGCGGTTCGACCTCGATGCCGATGCCCGCCATTTCGCCGAGCCCACGCACATTGCGGCTGTAACGCCGCACGGTTGCCCGCAGCACGTTGATGTAGCTTTCACGCGCCTCCTCGGTGGCGGTCATGTGCCGGTGATGATGGATGCGCCGCGCCTTGATGGTATCCTCAAGATGCGCATGGTCCCCCTGGAGCTTGTCCCTGACCGCCACCACCTGCTCGTCGGTCACCCAGCTACCCTCGCTGAGTCGATCCTTCAGGCGCTTTATGTCACGCCGCACGGCTTCGGCGGATTCGTAGTGAGCGCGCAATTCCGCCAGGGACTGCCGCGCATACCATATAGGCGGCATGGGGCGGCGACGGCCTCTGTACTCGACGATCCGCTCGACCTGTTGCCTTTTCTGGTTGAGAAATTCGGCGCCATCCTGACGCAGCGAAGCCCCTTCCCGTTTTATCTCACTGGCAAGGGCGCTCTGGCTGACCTCAATGGCTTGCCGCTCTTCCCTCGCCGCCTTAAGCTTTTGACCACAGTCGGCGAGAAGTTCAGCAGCCTCCTGCGCCTGCTCCGTGAGGGCGGGAAATTCCCTTTCCGCGCATGCGAATGCCGCCGAGCGGGCCGCGAGTTGCTGGGCGGCGTCTATTCCCGCAAGGAGCGCCTGGATCTCATCGATTCGCCGGCGAAGCCCCTCGTTTTCCGCGCTGAGCTCTTTCTCCCGCTTGTGCAATGCGTCCAGTTCTTCTTCGGCCTCCGAGATAAGATTCCTGCGCGCCGCCTCACCGAAAAGAAACTTGCCCGGCTCAACGCCGATGTACCGTCCGCCGCGACGTTCGCGGTGATATCCCTCCCGGGTCACCCACGAGACATCACCTGGAAGGGCGTTCCCATCCCTGACCGTCTCTACCCGGCGAACGCGGTTCAGCAGATCGGCCAGCCATTCGGGCGGATGCGCGCGGAAGGCCACCACTTCCAGGAGCGATCCCGCAACCGCGGCGGGAAGGGGACTCCGGTCGGCAACCACGAAATTACGGTAGCGCGCCTCCTCGCCCAGCTCCCAGGCCCGACACCGGTCGGCCGGATTGGCCAACAGCACCACGTGGGCAAAGGGGCCTATGACCCCCTCAATCGCCTTCTGCCATCCGGCTTCAGTTATCTCGACAATATCCGTCAGCAGCTGATGGGAAATGTTTTCCTGGTCCAGCCGGCGGCGGAAATCCTGGACATATCCCGGTTCGATCTTTTCGCCTGCTTTGAGTGCGGTAACGCGTGCCCGCAGATCCCGCAGCAGTTGACGCGCTGTCTTCAACTCATGATCGTTTGCCGCCACCAATTCCCGTGCGTCGCGCTGCTCGGACGCCAGCGCCGTCGCATCGAAACCCGCGTGCTGCTGTCGGCAGAGTTCTTCCAAGGTACTCTTGTCCCTGAGGATCTTCTCCGCATCGCGGGCTGCGTCCCGATGCCGGGTAAAACTCTCCCGGGCGATGTTCTCGGCGGCTTCCAGCTCCCGTTCTTTGTGCCGTGCCGCCGCGATCTCCCGCAGCAGTGTGCCGCTTCTCGCCTCCAGGGCGTCAAAACCATGCCGGCGCAGCATCAGCTCGGAGCGCTTTTTCCGCAGCTGGGCGTGGCTCGAGGATATCCGCTCGTGCAGATCGGCCAGTTCCGCGCGTGGCAGCGTTTCCAGTGAAAGTTTCTCCAACTCCCTGCTCAGGGTCTGCCACTCGCGAAACGAATTGACATTGGCCTCCGCCTCCCGCAACCGTACGCCGAGTCGGGCCAGTTCCTCCTCCAGCTTTTCCAGCTCGCGGCCGATTTCGATTTGTTCGTTCTTGGCCTGCTGGTAATTGTCCAGAACCTCCTGATCGCCGAAGACACTGAATACCAGCTCCAAAAGCTGGCGCGGACTGTACTCGCAGAGCTTGTCGGTGTCCCCCTGCTCAAGCGCCAGGACATGGCGGATCGCATGGGTGAGGCCGGCCTGTTCCAGGCGCTGGCGATACTCGCGCACCCCGATCCAGCTTCCCTGCTCCTCCAGGTTTTCGATCGCCACATCACCTTCGGCAAGCAGGTACTGCCGCTGCCAATCCCCTCCTTTCCTGCGGATCTGGCAGGCCAGAGTCACCTGCTCGGCCATAAAGGGGAAGAAGGGGCCGGAGTCGAGCCGCTTGTTATCGACCACCGCCCGCAGCCAGCTGAAAGGCTTGTCGCTGCGGCGCACGTAACGCTTGTAGTCCCGCCCGGCCGAACAGTCGATGCACAGCAGGGTACGCAGGGCATCGAGCAGGGTGGTCTTACCCGAACCGTTGGGACCGACGATGGTGATGACGTTGGCCTCCATGGGAAGGGAAAAGCGCTCCCAATAGTCCCAGTGCACAACCTCGACCTTGAGGAATCTAAACATCGGCCGGTTCCTCCTCTTCCTCTCCATCGCCAGGATACGCAGCAGGGATGACGTCGCTCAAGTGGCGCCCCAGCAGGTCGGAGAGAGCGCCATCGAGGACGCGGCCGGCAAGCTGGCTATAGTCGAGCACAAGATCAAGCAGCGGCCCCTCGTAAATCTCCTCTTGCCGCTGGATGATGAATCCGAGCCGGGCGAGGGCGCCGAGGTTCATCTTGATCTTGGTCGCCTTGCCGAGCTTGTCGCCGAAATCGGCGATCAACGCCTTGCGGCTGATTGGAGCGGAAACGCTGCGGCCGGTCTCGAGCGGCTTTTCATCGGCAAACATCTCCCCCTGCTCCTGGGCTTCCCCAAGGTCCTTCCGTTCAATCTGACGTTGTCGCTTGGGAAGGATGATCAGCGCCCAGAGCACCATCAGGAGCGCTATGGCGCTCCGGTCGAGATTCATGGTGTTCGACAGCCAGGTCTCCTGCTCCCCGAGCACAGCCTGCTCCATGTCGCGATCCAGCGCCAGGGCCACGTGCCCGGCGTAAGGGTTATCGAGGAATTTCAGCCCGCAGGCATGCAGGCGGCTGTCCAATTCCTGCCGGAACAGCTCGTCGGTAAGGGCCTTTCGCACCAGTTTGTCCTGCCGCGGCAAGTGCTGGTTGGCGAGGAGTTTCGCAACCAGTATCCGAACTTCTTTCTCCATCTACGGCTCCGTTTCCTTCTCTTTTCTCTCCATGACCCCGGCGCTCATGGTTTCAACCTCGTACTGCCCGACCGCAACGCACTCCCCGGTGAGACGCATGGCCAGGGAGAGGCGGGCCAGGTCTGCAACCGCCCCCTCCAGCGCGCTCGATTCCGGGTCGCCCAGCAATGCGGCCAACGATAGACGATAGGAGGTGGTGGCGAAATTCTCCGCCGGGATGGCCTTTTCCAGCGGGGTATCCGCCTCCAGCGTCCCCAGCTCGCCCAGGAAATGCATCAGCCGGGTCAGGTCCTCCTCGGCCACCGGCATCGCCTCGGCGGGAGGCGCTTCGCGGGCCGGCGGCAGGGAGACGTCATCAGCCGCGGCACGCACCCTGTCGACCAGTTCGAACTCCGCCACATCGAGAGCAATGTCGCCGAGCATACAGCCGAGCTGCACGGAAAAGGTCATACTGTCGCCACGCAGCGCGCAGAGACTGTCCGTATCGAGCTGACGGAGCCAGCGATGGATATCGGACGTGGAGAGTCCGCTTTGCCCCAGGTGCACCTTCTGTCGCTCCAGCTGGTTGAGGGTGCGCTGAAAAACCGAGCTCATCCGCAGCATGCGGCTCTGCACCTGACCGATCTTCTGGGCTACCCGGTGGGTCGCCTGGTCCAGATCAGGGTCTGCCGCTATGACCTTCATGATCTCCGTTCCCTTCTCCACCCAGTTGAGAACGGAAGACAGCTTCTTTTCGGCGCGCCGGATGCGCAGTTCCGAGCCGGACAGCACCGCACGGCCGAACTCATCCTCCAGTTCATTGAGCCGGGAAAGGAGATGTTGCAGGTCCTCATTGGCCACCTTGCCGAGCGCCTGGCCCGCCGCGAGTTGGGAGGTGATGTAGCCGATTTCGCCCCCCTCCTCCTCGGAGAACTTGAGCAGCACCGAGAGGGCAGAGAGGGCCATGCGGCCATGGGTGCTGATCTGATACTGGGAGGATTCCGTATCCCAAACCAGCAGGCCGGTATCCCGCAGGCGGTGGAGGACCGTCTGAAGCTTGGTTTCGTCGAGATAGGCAAAATGCGCTCGCAGCTCCTGCGGGCTCCATAACGGCTGCTCCCCGCGGTGGCCGACTTCCCGCAGCACCAGCAGACGGATGATGATGTCCTCGTCGGTGCCGCGGAACAGGGCGGTAAACGCGCTAAGGGCATCGCGCGCCCGCAGTAAAGGGAAAAGCGCCGGAAGGTCTTCCGGCTCGATGCCCGGACGGAAAAATTCTTCAGATAACATCAAACGGGAATCCTTATCTTCACGCGCCGCCCTGACAGATGCTGCCGGACCGGAATATACCTCACATCGAATCCGGGCCGAACGACGCCCAATGTTAGAAACCGTTGAAACATATCAGATTCCTTGTGGTTATTCCAGTTCTTTGACGGACATGCCCACCAGGCGCTTCACCTTTGGCATCAAGGGCAAGCAGTTGTACTAATCTTTTGTTATTTTAATATGTTATGGGAGTCGTCACTGGAATGTGAAGATCGAGGGAAGATAGTAATCAGGAAAAGCCGCCGGCGCCACGCGCCATACCTGTCGCACAACAGAAAAGGCGAAGCATTGAAAAGCTTCGCCTTTTTAATAACCCTGTCACATCAAGCTGATCTACTGTCTTCGGAATCTCATTCTACCGGCGCCCAGAAGTCCGGCAAGCCCAATGCCAAGGAGAATGACCGTGGAAGGCTCGGGCACAGAAGTAGCGGTCAGGGAACCGTTGAATGTAACGCTGCCGGCCGCGATTCCGTCCCTGTTATCGGGATATTCCGCAATAGCAAGGGCGTTCATCTGCATCAGATATTCCTTCAGCTCGGTCATGTCGGCCGCGGTAACCGTGAACATGATGCTGTCGTCCAAGGGCATCTCCCACGCTACGGTCAGGTCGTTCAGAGAGAGCGAATCACCGTCTTCCAGTCCGAAGACAGAGAAAGGAATGACGATATTACCCAAATTCGTCGACCCCGGCGCCTCCAGTGGCGGACGCTCGTATTTTCCTATTTCGATAGACGCTAAAGGCCCCACGGCGAAATCCGGGCCCCCTCCATTGAGGTTGACGGCAAAGCTCCTCATACCGATGGACCAATCATATTTTCCGGCTGGAGGAAAGTTCTGGTTCACCGTTCCCACGAGGCCGGTGAACGACAGGACGAGAGGCCCTCCCGTGTCATATCCGCTGAAGCTGAAATCACCCGCCACATCGAAATCCGTGGTGTAGGAAGCGGCCTGGGCCGTTGTCACGACAATCAGCATCACAAGCATGATCGCCATTGTGAAAAATGCCTTTTTCATTTTCACCCTCCTTTTCCTTTCTGATTTTAAACAAGACGCGCCTTTCTTTTCAGGGCATCATTAAAGCAGATCAATGCAATTTACATGCAAAAAGTAATAAACATTTGATTATACGTAATATTTCAGAATATCCGCTTCTTCCGCCTTTATGGCGTTTGTAAATATTTTCGACAGCGCATGACGGCGCAGCCGCGAAATGCCGGCTTTAACTATCCAATATTTATAAAGGATTTGTTACCAGCCTTGAAAGGAAGGTGGAAGCTGTTCAGGCGGATATCTTTACACAATTGCGACGTCTCATCCCATTGGAAGATGCCGTCTCGCGGGACAAAGGGAAAAACCGAAAGGAGAAGGGCTGGGGGGAGTTCTCAAAAAAATCCATTCCCAAGCAAAACCCGATTATATCTATTCCTTTTGGTATGTGTATTCTGAAAGGCCGACTGTTTCGACAGATATCAAGACAATGTTACGGAAACAGCACCAATTCAAGGTATACCTTCTGGCTTTACGGCTAACCCATGTTGATTCAGCGTACAGGTTTTGAACGATACGGTGACGACCTCTTGTCGTATTTTCCCCCTTCGCCAACCGGTTCAGACCACCTGAAACAGAACAGCCGGGGCTGAAATATGGATGATATTTCGGCAACCCGGCTGTCTCGGCAAGACCCTGCAGGCTTTCCGCCCCATGCTCACGGATGGTTGAGCAGTATCGTCTATCCCTTGGGGTGATTTCGTTTGCGTGGATCCTAAGTCATGAAACGGAACAAGTTAACCATGTGATATGAATCATGTTATTTCCTTGCCGTTTCCGAAACCACCCCTTTTTCATTCCTCAAGAAGCTTCGCGGTATCGTACTCGAAGTGCTGGTAGTCGAGAAGGTGCTTCCAGGCGCCTCCCCAGTCGAAGCCCCGGTCGGTGAAGATATCGACTTCCCTGCCGCCGGTCCTGAGCAGTCCCGGCTCTTTCCTGGAACGGTCCGCGTAGACGGCGCCCGTTGCCGGCAGCGCCAGGCAATCCGCTGGGCGGGCCGTGCAGAAGGCCAGGGCCGGAGACGGGGCGTCAAAGCCGTTTCGGCGGAGGAACTCTCCCTTGTCCTCCGCGCCGTCCCATCCGAGCGTCCTGAGAACGTCGCTCCTTGGGGAGATGTACGGGTTCTGGAGTGGGTTGATATCGATGGCGCCGCCGTAGCTGTGCCTGGACCAGACGCCGGGCTTGCCGGTGACGTCCCGGCAGTTGAAGGCCGAGGTGTTGTTGGCCTCCATGGAACGGTCATCACTGGCGTCGTATTTCTCAATCAGCTCCATCCGCTCGATGGGAAACTGCTCGGTGTAAAGATCGCCGAAAGCCCTGACCACCGGGAGCGCCAGCTTCCGGTGCACCACCAGTTCCCCCACCTTCTGCGTGCCGTCGAATCCTCGATGGACGAGCACGAGGTACCTAAGGTCGGAAATCGGCACCGGGCACCCTTCCTTCCAGCTCTTTTTCTGCCGCATATCATCCACCAGGGCTTGCGGCACTGACAGTGCCATGCCGAAGAAGCCGTCCGTCCCCCGGTATTCCACCTGCCGCTCTCCCAGGCCGGCAACCCTGGAACGCACCTGTCTCTCCGGCACGCCGGCCTGTTCACCAATGGGCGCCAGACGCGACATTACGGGCAGAGCCGCCAGGTCACGGCGGTTCGCCATGATAATCTGAGGATTTTTGGAAGGATCGAGCCAGGCGAGAATCCTTACCAACTCAGGCTCATTCATTGCCACACACCCGGACGTCGTTACGCCGTCTTCCAACCGGACGTGGAGAAAGATCGCGCTGCCGAGGCCCTTGACAACAGGATTGCGGTTGTAGCCGATCACGATTCCGTGCCGGTAGCGGTGATCCTTGCGTTTCATAACCTCGTACGACGCGGCGCCGGTCTCGCTCCGCTTCGCCCAGGTGTTGTAGTCGGGTGCATTCACATCATCCACCCAGACGTCCTCTTCCGTTGTCTGGCGGTACAGCATGCGGCTGTCGATTGCCGAAGCGTAGCCGAATGCGAATTCCAGGGGGAATACGCCGGTGGGGGTCCGGCCGTCGCCTTCCCGTTTCTCCCCCCGTGGGGCGATTCCGTTCCGGCCGATCATAACGGGAACCGGAGCGAAGCGGGCTTCCCATCCCGCGGCGGTGCGTTCCAGTACGTAGAGACGCGCCAGGGAGGTGTCCGGTGTGTCGGCCACCACCAGCAAAAGCTGGTCCCCTTTGATCTCGGATTCGGACAGGGCCGCCGGGGCGTCGCCCTGTGTATCCGAGGAACAGCCGGCGCCGACCAGCAGCGCCAACAGGAGCAGAAATCCCAGGATATTTCTCTTTCCTCTCATAAAGAACCTTCCCTTTCCTTGCAATGGGTGACCCGGCAGGTCCCTCCGTTCCAGTGATTACCTTCCGGAGGAGGTACTTTACCACACTCGGCGTCCATTTTTCCCGGCCTAACTCGATGTCCATCCGAAAACTCCGGATGTGACACTCTTGAGGCACATCTTGACATCCTCCCTTTTCGCCGATAAGTTATCATTTGACAACATATTGCGGAGATTGCCATGGAAGAGCTCACTCGCCGCCAGCAACAGGTGCTGGCATTCGTCACCGAATTCATCGACGCAAACGGCTATCCCCCCACCCTGCGGGAGATCGCGGCCCACCTGGAGGTCAACGGGACCCTGGGGGTGATGCGCCACCTGGACGCCCTGGAGAAAAAGGGATACCTCACCAAGGCCGCAGGCAGCTCCAGGGGGATCGTGCTCGCCGGCCGCGCCTCCGCCGTCCCCCTTCCCATCGTCGGGGTGGTGCGGGCCGGCCTTCCCCAGCCCGCGGTGGAGGACATCGAGGGATTCTTCGCCATCGACTCCACCCAGCTCCGCTCCGGCGGCTCCTTCTTCCTTCGGGTGAAGGGGGACTCCATGATCGGCGCATCCATCCTGGAGGGGGACCTGGCCCTGGTGCGGCCCCAGCCCTCGGCGGAGAATCGCGATCTGGTGGTGGCCATGGTGGACGGTGAGGCCACCCTGAAGCGGTTCTTCCTGGAGCGGGGAAGGATCCGCCTGGAGGCCGCCAACCCCAACTACGACGACATCATCGTCCGGCCGGGCAAAGGCGAGGTGACCATCATCGGCAAGGTGGTCGGCATCTACCGCCCCCTGGAGTGAAGCCATGGAACGGATTGGGGAGCCGGTGAGGGTGGCCGTCATCTTCACCCCTGGGAGGAACATCCGGCCAGTCTGGTTCGACTGGAAGCGCAGAAAGCACACCGTACTGGAGACAACCTACTCCTGGCCGGAGAAGGCCGGGGACAAACTGTTGATCCACTTCGCGGTGGTGGACGGAGAGGCCCTCTACGAGCTGGTGTACGATACAAGGGAGCAGAGCTGGACGCTGAACGGCGTGGAGGCGGAACCGTGACCCACCGCGCCATTCTCCACATCGACATGAACGCCTTTTTCGCCTCGGTAGAGCAGGCCTTGAACCCAGCCCTGCGGGACAAGCCGGTGGCGGTCATCGGCTCGGCCAAGCGCACGGTAATCACCACCTCGTCCTATGAGGCGCGACGGTATGGGGTGAAAACCGGCATGGCGGTCTGGGAGGCCCGGCGCTGCTGCCCCGACCTGATCCTGATCGTAGGCGACAATCGCCGCTACACCCACACCTCGACCGGGATCGTCCGGATGATGCGGGATTACACACCGCTGGTGGAGGTCTTTTCCATTGACGAGGCATTCATGGACATAACCGGTTCCCTGAGGCTGTTCGGCCCCGCCGAAAACATCGCCATGCTCCTGAAATCGCGCATCCGGCAACGCTTCGGAATCACCTGTTCCATCGGCATCGCCCCTAACAAGATGCTGGCAAAGTTGGCGTCCGACATGGAGAAGCCGGACGGGCTCACCATAATCAGGCCGGAGATGGTCGCCTCGGTTCTGGAAAAAGTCCCGGTTGGCGACATGTGCGGCCTCGGCAGGAAGACGGAGAGGCAGTTGAGGCTCCTGGGAATCACCACCTGCGGTGAACTGGGACGGTTTCCCGTCGATATTCTGACAAAGAGGTTCGGGATTGTCGGCGAACACCTGCATCGAATGGGAAAAGGGATCGACGAATCTCCCGTGATACCGGCAGAGCAGGCTGAGCCGGTGAAGTCCGTTGGCCATTCCATGACCCTGGAGCGCGATATAGAGCGGCGCGAAGATATCCTGAGATATCTGCTTCTGCTCTCGGAAAAAGTGGGAAGGCGGGCGAGGCGCTACGGAGTAAGCGGCAGAACCGTGCATCTCCAGGTCAGGTATGCCGATTTTTTCAGCAGCTTCGGCAGGCAACAGACACTGCCCGATTATGTCAACCTCAGTGACGAAATTTACCGGGCCGCCGTCGGAATTCTGGATTCGGTCACCCTGGAACAACCGGTAAGACTGCTGGGAATAAGCCTTTCCGGCCTCCGTCACGGGGAAACGCAGTTGCCGCTGTTCTCCGAAAATCCGCGGAAGGTTTCCGCCACGCAGGCCATGGATCAGGTGAACGACCGTTACGGAGATTTTTCCGTTACCTTCGGCACGCTCCACGCCGTTGATGAAGAAAAAGGTTCCTTTGTCATTTCTCCTGCATGGAGACCTGAGGGGATACGGTGCGTTGACGTGGAGTAATGAGCAATTAAATGACGGGCCCGGAAAGCTGAAAATACCTTAAAAAGGGCACTCCATAATGCTTTTGCGGTTTTAGTGGTTGATTTTCAGGCAGGCCCGGTTGAACAGGAGCAGGGTTCTCCAGAAAAATCATCATCAGTCCAGTGACGTTCACTTGCAAACCCGAAGCAATAGCGGAGCAATTCCGGCTCATGGTCATGCCCGGTCAAAAATCAATAAAAAACGGCGGTTGGAGTCATCGGAAGAAAATGATTCTGGCCTGATTCGTTGCTGTTCCAGGCGAAATGGGCCTGGAACAATGGGAAAAGGGCATCCGGAGTGGGCAAAGCGTGATTTCTTTCCGATGCTCCAGGACAAATTGGCACACAATATGCTGAACATACAGAAAGTAAATACAAAAGCCGTGTCAACCCTCCGGATCAATATCTCCCTTTAAACCCGCATCCTGCCTGATGCGGGTTTTTTTTGCCCCTGACCCGACAAGGCAAACAGGATAAAATGCGTCGTCCCCACTGTTACTCGTCCCGGAATCGCCTTCATCAACAAGTATGTGGATTAGTTGTGGATTACGCAAAAGACATTAGCGATGAAATTTATGGAGAGGGACTAAACAGTCCATTCCTTTATATGGAAAGGTGGTTTTTCATCAGAACATCGGCAGGTTATCCTGGCCGAAACATTGGATTACGGCCAACGAAATATCACCTGCAGAGGCAGATGCAGTTCCTTTGCTGCTCGCAGGGGTGTGTATAACCCGGAAAAGATCGCGCCACGAACCTCACTTCGGTCATGCTCAGGAAAAATGAATACTTAAGAAAAGCCGCGATACCGGGATTGGTCGGCATCCATGAAAATCAGGGGGGATTTTTCCCAACGGGAAAGCTAAAAAGGGCCGCGTTCGGACGCAAGCCCCTTGAGCTCTGGATGGTGGGCGATACTGGGATCGAACCAGTGACTTCTACCGTGTGAAGGTAGCACTCTCCCGCTGAGTTAATCGCCCGTGATGTGTATCCATGAATAGCAAAACCTCCCTGAACTGTCAAGGGCGGATTCCTGTCTCCATTCCTTGAGGCCTGCTCCCGGCGCCCGGTAGCGGCCCATATTTGCTCTTGACAGCGGGCATCTCCTGTTCCAATCTTTTGTCGGCGCAGTACAGGCGCAATTATGAATCCGGACGGTTTCCATGGATAGATACAGGCTGGAAAAGGGCATGGTTCAGGTATATACGGGCAACGGCAAGGGAAAAACCACCGCCGCGCTGGGATTGGCCTTCCGGGCGGCCGGAAGGGGGCTTGCCGTCCATATGATCCAGTTCGCGAAGAAGGAATGCTGCGGCGAACACCTCGCGGCGGAAAGATTCGCCGATTGCCTCACCATTACGCGGATGGGACACAATGGCTGGCTGTGCGGAGAAAAGCCCGGCGCCGAGGCATTAAGCATGGCCCGAAAGGCCTTCGAGCTGGCCCGGGAGGCGGTAAAGGGCGGGCTTTACGACCTGGTGATACTCGATGAGATAAATAATGCCGTGTCCCACGGCCTCATAGGTGTGGACGAGACTCTGACGCTGATAAGGGAAAAGGGAGCGAACGTCGAGCTGGTGCTGACCGGCAGAAACGCGGCGCCCGAGATCATGGAGGCGGCCGACCTGGTAACAGAAATGCGGGAGATCAAGCACTACTACAAGGCGGGGATCGCGGCGCGGATCGGAATAGAGAAGTGAATGCCGTCGCAAGAACGGCCGGCCAAGGACTGACAACCAGTCGGCCAATCCCCGCCGGATTTTATCAGCCGGTCGCTACCGGCCGTTCGTCCATCAATAGTCGGCTCGCAGGCGATACCCGACTCCAGGTTCGGTGATTATGTGCCTGGGGCGTGAAGGTTCCTTTTCCAGTTTGTGGCGAAGGTTGCTGATATTCACCCTAAGGACGTGGGGCTGTTCCACATAGGCCGTACCCCAGATATGTTTCAGAATGAAGCCGTGGGTGAGGACCTTTCCGGCGTGGACCACCAGCAACCGCAACAGTTCGTATTCCGTCGGCGTCAGCTGCACTTCGGATCCCGCCACAAGCACCCTCCTGCGGGACAGATCCACCTCCAGCTCCCCCGCCAGAAACACGGGCTCTTCCGCCTGGCGCAGGGAACGGCGCAAGGCTGCCCGTATACGGGCAATCAGCTCGGCGACACCAAAGGGCTTGGTCAGGTAGTCATCCGCGCCGGCATCCAGGGCGCTGACCTTGTCGTCCTCCCGCTCCCGAACCGAAAGGACGATAATCGGCGTCTGGGACCATTCCCGTATGCGCCGTATGACCTCTACCCCGTCCATATCCGGGAGACCCAGATCCAGGAGGATCACGTCCGGCCTCGTTGCGACGGCCGCGGATAGCGCCGCAAAACCGCTCTCCGCCTGATGGATTACATAATCCCCCGTATCCAGAGCGGTTCCCAGAAATCGCTGAATCGGCGGTTCATCGTCCACAATGAGCAATCGTGGCGGATTGTTATCCTTCCGCATGCA